>CAYGOW010000533.1:0-2338 GCA_964351425.1 uncultured Roseivirgaceae bacterium | reverse complement strand
ACCCTATTACGAAGGGTTGTCCTCGGTACTTAATATCACGGTGGATGAGGAAGCTGGCGGACGAATTGAGCAGGTGATTACCGTCCGGGATCCGGAAGAGGATCCGTTAGACCTTGGTATTTTCCCTTTTGGATTTGACCCGGCCCAGTACGGGATGAGTTTCCAGAATATCCGGACGGAGGACGGCCTGATTGAGACCCTGTTTGTTTGGGATTACGATTGCCGCGCGACGAGTTTCAATGATCGCGATGAATTTACGATTCAGTTGGTGGCCAATGATGCGGATCCTTGTAATTTGCCTTTCCCGTCCCTGCTGACCATGAAGTTGAAGGTCAACCTGCCTCCCAATACGGAGCCGGTCGTATTCTCCGATCGGACAAATACCACCCAGAAATACCTGAAAATCCGGACCCCAATTGACCGGCCGGTTATCCTTGACTTGTTCGGCCGCGACGAGGACAATGACGAAATTGTACTCACCGGGAACGGTCTGAATTTTAACCTGGCCGATGTCGGGGGTACTTTCGTAGGCGTCCAGGGAAAAGGATTGGATAATATCACTTCCCAGTTACGGTTTGAGCTTGACTGCCGATATGACCTGGCAGTCCAGGATTCATTTCGCCTGGGATTTTTCGTTGAAGACTTTGATAAATGCCAGGTGACTAACCGTGATACACTGATAGTGGATATTCTGGTTGATCCGCCGGTTTCCACTCCACCACAACTCACCTACCGCAACCTGACGGATCTGCCGATTGAAGGCGACCGTCTGGCGGCCAAAATTGGCGACCAGATTGCGTTGAGGTTAACCGGCGTTGATTTTGATAACGATAACATGACCCTGGAACTTATCAGTTTCGACCCTGTTCTGGCCGACCGTTTTACGTTTGAACCCGCCAGTGGTACGTCTCGGATAAGTTCAGATTTTCTCATAAACCCCGAATGCGGTGACCTTCCCCCTGGCACACTTGAAGGGTCATACACGTTCGTGTTTGAATTAAAAGACAACAACTGTTATAAGCCTGGTGTAGAACGACTCGAACTGCAAATAGATCTGAGTGACCTGGTGCAGGACAGGGATAATTTTATACCTCCCAATATCTTTACCCCCAATGGCGACCGGTATAATCCGTATTTTGCTCTGGATGGGTTAAACGAACAAAACGAACCGATTGAAACCGGGTTGCCCATTGATGTGTGTGATTCCTATTTCGAAGAAATCATTATTTACAACCGGTGGGGAACGGTGGTGTACCGCAATACGGACCGGTTATTTAAATGGAATGGTCAGAATGCTGCGCCTGGCATCTATTATTACACAATCCGGTACAGTGATCATGAATACAAAGGATCACTGACGGTTAAGTACTAGAAGGTAATGGGGCGAAGTTTGTTGTTTTTGACATAGACGGTTCGATCATCCCACTTGGTACGGATCCAAACATCCTCTTCTCCGTCAATTTCCATGCGATGACCCTTGCTGACGATGGTCAATACCTCGGCGCCGGCAGATGGGCCTTCCATCAGATACGTCTGGTCTTCCATGATGATTCCACGGTCATAGGACAAGCCAAAATTAAGCGTGTAGAAAAGCAGGGCCAGAACGAAGACCATACCGATTGCAGGAAGTACGGGCCGCTGCTGTTGTTTGAACCGGCTGCGGTAGGCCAATGCCAGCAGGAGTAGACCCAGGGCGAACAGAATATATATCAGGTAGGAATAATAGCGGTAAAAAATCGTCTTGAAGAATTCAAAGTCATTGAAATCGTAGCCACGCAGCCCTTTTTCCTCGGCAAGTGTCTCCATTTTTTGCAGGACTTCCTTGTCGGAAGTCTTCAAATAATACAGGTTGAGGTAGTAAAGTGCATCCGCGGCATTATTCAGCCCTTCCCGGATATAGGCCATTTTCATTAACATGGCCGGAGAACTCAATTTATCGTCCCTCAAAATCGATTCATATAAATCGAAGGATTGGGTATAACGTCGTGCATTGAACAGGGAATCTGCCTGCAGAAGTTTCTCTTCGGGAGAAAGCTGCTGTTCATCCGCTGCCTCCTGTCCGTACAGACCAAAAGCAGAAAGGAGCAAAACGATACCTACGAGCAATGAGCGCTTCATGGCGCAAATATACATTAGAGTAAGGAAACCGTTGCACCGATCATGGAAAGGATAATTTTAGGAAATATTTATGAAGAAGGTTTTGCATTTATGCCGGCACATCTTACTTTTGCAACTCCATAAACAAAACGGCTGCCAAACGGGCGCCTGATTATGGAAAGAAAAGATTCCGTAGCTCAGTTGGTAGAGCATCTCCCTTTTAAGGAGAGGGTCCTGGGTT
>CAYGOW010000532.1:0-2342 GCA_964351425.1 uncultured Roseivirgaceae bacterium | reverse complement strand
AATGAGATGAGAAATAGGTACCTTATACATTGTCAGTCGTTTACGGCCTTTCTCCTGGAAGGAAAATAGGATGCCGGGTTTAAAACAGAAGATACTGAAATTGAAAATTATATCACCCTTAACCTGGGTTTGGTATTCAGAAAAAATAAGCTAACTATCCTGAAGCTATGAAAAAAGTAATTGCATTCATGTTCGTCTCCGCATTCTTCCTTTGTATGGATAATGTATTTGCTCAGATAACCCCTTCGAAGGAATCGTTGAATGGATTATATCCGGGCAAGACCTATTCTCCCTATGCCCAGCGATCATTTCCCGATAAGGTGTTATGGGGTGACACGCACCTGCATACGGCGCTTTCCCTGGATGCCGGTTTATTCGGTAATACGCTGGGGCTCGACGAAGCCTATCGCTTCAGCCGCGGAGAAGAGGTCATTTCTGCAACAGGGTTGCCGGTCCGGCTGGGTCGGCCGCTTGACTGGGTCGTGATAGCAGACCATTCTGACCTTATGGGATTTTCAGACGATTTACGACGGGGCGCTCCGAACCTTTTGGCGATTGAGGAGGGAAAAAGATGGTATGATGGCATGCAGGCGGGCGGCGATAAGGCAGCACAGGCGGCCCTGGAACTCATTACGAGTTTTGCCCAGGGAAAAATGCCTCAACAAATGCTGATCGATTATTCTCCCGCTTCAAAAGTATATGCCTCTGTCTGGCAACGGTGTATCGAAACGGCAGAGAAGTACAATGAGCCGGGTCATTTTACCGCCCTGATAGGATATGAATGGACAGCATTGACAGCGGGCAATAATCTTCACAGAAATGTCATCTACCGGGATAACGGCGACAAGGCGTCGCGAATGGTGCCTATGGTGACCCAGCCGCCCCTGGGTAGTATCGATGAGCTTGAGTTATATAAGTGGATGGAAAAGTACGAAAGTACGACAGGGGGGTCTGTGTTGGCAATCGCACATAATGGAAACTTATCCAATGGGCTGATGTTTCCATTCGAATCACAATTCACCGGCAGAAAACTCGATGCCTTTTATGTGGAAAGCAGGAACCGCTGGGAACCTGCCTACGAGATCACTCAGATCAAAGGCGACGGTGAAACACATCCTTATCTCTCCCCGGATGACGAATTTGCTGATTATGAGACCTGGGATGTGGGGAACCTGGACCTTACAGCAGCAAAGACCAATGACATGCTGAAACATGAATATGCCAGGGAGGCGCTGAAACTAGGTATGCTTCTCGAAAAGAAATACGGCACGAATCCATATAAATTCGGATTTGTGGGTTCTACCGATTCACATACTTCTCTTTCGGCAATAGAAGAGGATAATTTCTTCGGTAAAGCCACAAGTGCAGAACCATCTCCCAATAGAATACATCATCCGTTCGCCAAATCGGAACTTGGTACCTATGAGGGGTATCAGCTTACGTCTTCCGGAAGAGCCGCTGTATGGGCACAGGAGAATACACGTGAAGCCATATGGGACGCGCTTGAACGCAAAGAGGTGTATGCTACGACCGGACCACGTATTATGGTACGCTTTTTCGGGGGATGGGATTATACAATGGATGATCTGAACAGCCGTCAACCGGCATTTCTGGGATATGAGAAAGGCGTCCCGATGGGAGGGGATCTTCGTAATCGAAAAGATGCTAAAGCTCCTTCATTTATGGTTTACGCACTTCGTGATCCGATCGGAGCGAATCTGGACAGGATTCAGATTATCAAGGGCTGGATTGACAGCGAAGGAAATACCCACGAAAAAGTGTATGACGTTGCCTGGTCAGGAAACAGGAAACCCGGCCGGAACGGGCAACTGCCGGCGGTAGGCAATACAGTGGATATTAAAAATGCGAACTGGACGAATACGATCGGGGCTTCAGAACTGGCCACAGTGTGGACCGACCCGGATTTTAATCCGGAGGAAGAGGCATTCTACTATGCCCGGGTACTGGAAATTCCCACCCCCAGGTGGGTGGTTTATGATGCATTCAGATATGGTATTGAAATACCAGAAGAAGCAGAAACCACTGGTCAGGAGCGTGCCTACACTAGTCCGATCTGGTATTCGGCAAAATGACCTGGAGATAGCATTAAATTCCAGCTCTTCTGCTGTTTGAAAATTTACCATAGCTCAAGCGCAATGTAGGGTGTTCGCGTTCAGTTAAGTACGCTTTTGCAACGGCACATTTTTCACTCGGCGATTTCCAGAGGTTGATGACCTCTGGGATTTTGCTTAAGCAGAAATCATATTTTAACCTTATTTAAGTTCCCGGATTCGAACCTCCGGCCTCTGCGTCCCGAACGCAGCGCGCTAACCGGACTGCGC
>CAYGOW010000531.1:2125-2352 GCA_964351425.1 uncultured Roseivirgaceae bacterium | reverse complement strand
CCGGATGGTATGATTTCATCTCCACATCGGCACTGGATGGGTACAGGGATATTGTAAATGCGCAGAAGAAGAATGGCATGACGCCGAACCAGGAACTTTGGATAGGGCCCTGGATTCATGATGATATGATGAATGGGGGAACGGCAGTGGGAGAGGTGGACTTTGGAGAAGATGTCAAGGTGGGAATCAGAGAGTTTCTCGATCGATCCATTGCCTATTTTGATCAA
>CAYGOW010000531.1:0-2048 GCA_964351425.1 uncultured Roseivirgaceae bacterium | reverse complement strand
GGGCAGGTACATTAAGCGCTATAAAGGCGGAAGATTGCCAGACGCTTGTCTTTACACACAACCCAAAAGAGCCAACGGAAACGCTGGGTGGTGCCAATATCCATTTTCCGTTTTTCGGCGACATCAATGGAATCAGAACGCAAGCCGATGCACCGGACGGAACCAGTCTCACGTTTACATCTTCACCATTGACCGAAGACTTACATATTTTCGGAAAAGTAAAGGCGATTGTCTATGTATCTATTTCAGCCAGCGATGCCGACCTGGCTATCAAACTAAATCAGGTGGATACGGAAGGAAAGGTGACCAATATTGTTGACGGAATACAGCGAGTCAGTCTAAGCCAAAACCGAAGGGAAAGGACATTCTTGAAAGGTGATGAACCAATTAAAGTGGAAGTTGATTTAGGATATATAAGTACCTATTTACCTGAGGGATATAGTCTTAAATTACAGATAACAGGGAGCAACTATCCCAAGTACGGATTGAACCCGGGTACCAAGGAGAATGCATTGACGACAAATGAATTTAAGTCGTACGAACAAACCATTCACTTTTCTCCTGATCTGCCAACCTCGTTGATCATTCCGTTGAGAGAGTAATTTTCGCGCATCCTGAATACTAGCCTTAATACAAGCTTGTGTTAAGGCTCAGTTTTTTTTATTAGATTGACCGCTGGTGAGATGTTAAAGTGATCCTCCTTATTCATAGTAAATTCAATCCAGCGCTTATGGTCCGTACTCTGATATGCTTAGCACTTTTGGTTTTCACTGTGCCTCGAATGGTTTGTGCATGGGTTTATCCCGAGCACAGGCGGATCACAGAACTCGCTATCCGGCAATTAAGCCCCGAGAAGAGGAAGATTCTTGACTACATCTGGGCGCAGGTACGAATGGGTCACGAGAACCGGCTTTCAGCTTTTCTTATAAACCCAGAACACGGCCAGGACTCACAGGTAATTGATCTGGCATCCTGGCCCGCCATCGCCGGCGACCATAGTTGTTCCCCGGAACAAATGATGGAAATCATTCTTATGAGTGACTGGATATTGAACGTGGATCATATTGCAGAAAGATTGCGTCTCGATCTTGAAAAGGCGAGACGGCCGGACCAGACGGTCAATGCGATTCGAAATTCTGATATACGACTGCAACGCGCAGATTTAGATTATGCTACACGAGCAGGGACAAACAATGTTCATTTTCTTCGTGAACGAAATTCCGTCAATGAGACTGTAAAAGATTTTTTCTCGCGAAGCCTGGGAGAGGGGACCCCACTGAATGCCTTGGGGGCGTATGCTTATTTCCATACAAAAGCATTGGAAACAGTAGCTCAGTCAAAGCGATCAGACCTCACTCAGGAACAAAAATCGGTATTTCTATTGGCGGCATTAGCTAATGAAGCATTTGCGCTGCACTTTATTCAGGACGCATTTGCCGCCGGTCATGTGGTTGGCACCTGGGGTACGCTGGCAGAACGAAAAGGCACACATGATCATTACAATGAAGCCGGATTGGAGGTTGAAACCTGGGATAATACGGGACATGTACTTACAGGAGATGCCTACATGCGTCCTGAGGATGCAAATGTGGTGGCCGCAGCAGTTCGCAGCAGCCTGGAGCAATTTTGTGCGGCCATGGAGAATGAAACCGGTGATGAAATACCGCTTTCAAGTGAATCGGAAATTTCTCCCGATACCTTCAATGTGTGTACGAACAATACGATGCCAAAAACCGAATTTGACGTGGAGTTACTGGACGAGGTATTGCTAAGTACACCCAAAGCCGGGTTGTCCGAAGGTCTGGGGCAGTTGGAAAGATTTCGTAGTGAGTTAGGGCCATTTATCGGCGCGGCATCATCATTGGAAACCAGTACGCTGAATGGGGGATTCGGCCTCGATCAGAATGAAAACGCCTTAATCGGGAGTATTGAAGCAAACCTGATTGTGGGCCTTGGACTGGATGGCGTGATGAATAAAGCCGGAGATGGTTTGGCATTCATACAGTTTGGCTGGCGGCAGGATTCGCCCACCACAAGTCAGTTTACCG
>CAYGOW010000530.1:0-2367 GCA_964351425.1 uncultured Roseivirgaceae bacterium | reverse complement strand
CGGCATTCCTAATGAGATTTCATTGGAAGAACGAAGGGTTTCGCTCACCCCGGATGCGGTAGCCTTGTTGGTAAACCATGGGCATGAGATATGGGTTGAAACCAAGGCTGGAGCCGGATCAAAATTCTCCGATAATGACTACAGTGAGGCAGGTGCTCACATAGTCAAAACCCCGGCAGAGGTATACCAAACAAAAGCGATCCTGAAAATAGAACCGCCAACGCTGGATGAAATAGCGCTGATGAAGAAGGGGCAAACTTTAATTTCAGCAGTTCAGATCGGCAATCAGTCTCCGGATTATATCAAAGCATTGAATCAGCGTGGTGTAACGGCGCTGGCCTATGAATTTATAGAAGATAAAGCCGGCGGTATGCCGATCATTCGAGCCATGAGCGAGATCGCAGGAAATACAGTCATGGCCATCGCTTCTGAATACCTGAGTTGCGGGAATTCTGGTAAAGGGGTTATCCTGGGCGGTATCACGGGGGTTCCCCCAACCCGGGTTGTTATCATTGGTGCAGGTACAGTGGCTGAGTATGCAGCACGGGCTGCGCTGGGCCTCGGTGCGGATGTGCAGATTTTCGATAATCATATTTACAAGTTACGAAGGATCAAACATGCCCTGGGCCACCCGATTTATACCAGTACAATAGATACTGTCACGCTGGCGGAGTGTTTGCGTCACGCGGATGTGGTGATTGGGGCATTACGGGCTGAGAAAGGGCGCAACCGGTTTGTCGTTTCAGAAGAAATGGTTGCGGCCATGAAGCCGGATTCGGTGATTATAGATCTTAGTATTGACCAGGGAGGTATTGTTGAGACTTCGCAGTTACGTACATTGAGTAATCCAACTTTCCGTAAACATGATGTGATTCATTATTGCGTACCGAATATTGCTTCCCGGGTAGCGCACACCGCTACGACAGCGCTCAGTAATATATTTACACCTACCATTCTCCGGGCAGCCGATGAAGGCGGAATCGAAGAAATGATCTTTGCGCATAAATGGTTTATGAAAGGCGTATATACCTACAAGGGAAGCCTCACCAATGAACATATTGCCCGGAAATTCGGCATGAAACATAAAGATCTAGGCTTGCTCATGGCAGCTCGCTTTTAGGAAAGACTGGCAAGCCGCTCTTCCAGGGCACTGATCTTTGACCTCGCATCAGCGGCTTTCTTTCGTTCCATTTCCACAACTTGCTCGGGAGCGTTATTTACAAATCGTTCATTTTGTAATTTCTTCTCAACACTTTGCAGGAAGCCACGCGTGTATTCCAGTTCCTTGTCCAGTTCCTCCCGTTCTTTTTCTGCATCAAGGGCGCCTTCCATCGGAATGAAAAAGGAATCCCCTTGCAGGACAAAGCTGGAGGCATTTTCAAGGGCCTCTTTTGTGGGCTGAAACTCACTCAGGTTAGCCAATTTGGAAACAATACCATGGAATGGAATGTAGGCATCAAAATGCTCAGACAGGACAAATAACTGCAACGCTTCCTTCGGCGAAATCAAAGGCTACATCACCGGCTTTGAGTAAGGAACGGTCAAACGGTCCGTGCTTCGGCCACTCCGCAACAATCAGGCAATCCGAAGTCTCGCGTTCACGTAATTCATGCCAAAGTTCCTCGGTAATGAAAGGCATAAACGGGTGAAGGACCTTCATTAATTTTTCGAAGAAATCCCGGGTTGCCTCATAGGACTTTCGGTCAATGGGATCGCCATAGGCAGGTTTTACCATTTCCAGGTACCATGAACAGAAGTCAGTCCAGATTAATTTGTAGACCGACATAAGGGCATCTGAAATACGAAACTTGCTGAAGTGATCCTCCATCTCGGTTAAAGCGGCATGGTACTTGGCCTCAAACCACCGGATGGCGGTGCTGTTGACGTCGGTATCCAGGGAATCGTCTACCTCCCAGCCATCCACCAGCCTGTAGGCGTTCCAGATTTTATTTGAAAAGTTTCTTCCTTGTTCGCACAGCTTAATATCAAACAGAAGGTCATTCCCTGCCGGACTGCTGAATAACATGCCCGTCCGGACACCATCTGCGCCATACTGGCGGATTAATTCCAACGGATCCGGTGAGTTGCCAAGTGACTTGGACATTTTGCGGCCTTGTTTGTCACGGACAATACCGGTCAGGTAGACATTGCTGAATGGTTTTTCACCTCTGAATTCATATCCTGCGATAATCATTCGTGCCACCCAGAAAAACAGAATTTCTGGTGCTGTTACCAGGTCATTGGTTGGATAGTAATAGGAAATATCGTCATTTTCAGGGTCTTCCAGTCCGTCAAAAACCGTGATAGGCCAGAGCCAGGACGAGAACCATGTATCCAATACATCCTCATCCTGCCGCAGATCTTCGA
>CAYGOW010000529.1:631-2370 GCA_964351425.1 uncultured Roseivirgaceae bacterium | reverse complement strand
GCTGGACTACGTCATAGACAATATCATTGGGTATAGGAACTGTCAGATTATAGTGAGCTATTTTCCAGCTATCTCCAAGGCGAACTAGTACGCCGGTGCCGCGGCTTGGCCCCAGGTTGGGGGTATTCAGTTCTTCATCGAACCAGGCAGTGTGTCCGTCCTCGCTGAAATAGACATGGCGGTTATGTCCGGTAAAATTCCATGCAGCCCCGGCATCGAAGTGAGGTTTGGCATATGCCTTAAATTCCGGCACGGTCCAGCGTTCCGTAACATCTGTGCCCATAAATATGGAATTCTCATCTGCAAAAAGGCCAAAATAGGTATCAAAATCAGCTTCAGATGCTGCCCTGTGCCATGTATCCAGAACGGAAATAATTTCTGTTTCAGAAGGTGCTGAAGCTAATGCTGTTTCTTCTTGTGAAGAATTCTTTTGACATCCGGCGGCTACCACCAGGAATAAAGTCAGGAATAAGGGTGATTTCATTGGAATCGTGTTGGTAAGAGTTGCTTAAAAGTGCCTTTCATTCGGTTATACTTAAACGTGCTCGGCAATGCACGCCAGAAATACTTATTCATTTCGACGGCAAAAGAAGGCTGCATGTAACAGTTGATGGTACACCCTTCGCACTCTTGATGCCGTCCTTCGAGAGCGATTAATTCTTGTACAAGGTCTGAGCCATATAATTCCTTCAATTGTCCATCGATGGGCAACGAGGATTTGCCAAGGTGATAGCACGGCAAAACGAGTTCATTGAACGGTGAAATGACGATTGTGGAGGAAGCAGCCTTGCAGATGGGAGAATCGATATGGTTCCCACCATCAAGGCGTAATTGAATAAATGCATCATTCAAATAGACCCCTGGCTTTTTACCCCAACGTCGGAGTTCAAGCAGATCCTCCTTTTGAAAGGTATCCTCCACATTCATGTCTTTATAATCAAAGACGGGGTTTAAAATGAGGACGAGTTTATTGGGTTGCGTTATCTGTTGATAGATACCTTCAATTTCACCCACATTTTGTGGTGTCACGGTGAATAAAATATCGGGTTGTTCACCTAATTTTTCAGCAACTTGAATTGATTCCATAACAAAATCATAACATGCCACATTCCGATGAGTGTCATGAGTTTCTTTGTTGATTGAATCAAGGGAGAAATGAAGCATGTCAACCAACCCGGCCAGTCGGGTGGCCCATTTGGGGTATAATAGTCCGTTGGTTGTGAGTGTGGTTATGAATCCAGCCTCTTTGGCCATGGCGAGAAGATGATCAATTTCCCGATGAAGGAGGGGTTCTCCACCTGTAAAATCAATCACCTTGACGCCAAGCCGTTTAAGGTCTTTCAGGTTTTGATGCACGTCATCCAATTGGATGTAAGGACTTGGCTTTTCCCATATATCACAAAAGCTGCAACTTGCATTACAGCGATAAGTAACGTAGTAATTACAAAGTACAGGATGATTTATCAGCCGCATCCTATCTAAGGTACGTAGAAACTAAATGGAAGAAAAGGATCAGGTAAGCATGCCACCATCGACCTGCAGGACTTGTCCGGTAATGTAGGAAGACATATCCGAGGCAAGAAATACACAGGCCTGCGCCACATCCTCAGGACTACCACCTCGTCTGAGTGGAATGGCATCCCGCCAGCTTTGAACCGTTTTTTCGTCCAGCTTTTCCGTCATTTCTGTTTCAATAAATCCTGGCGCAATGGCATTGCAGCGAATGCCGCGTGAGCCCA
>CAYGOW010000529.1:0-621 GCA_964351425.1 uncultured Roseivirgaceae bacterium | reverse complement strand
ACCGATTTGGTTAATCCGAGAATTCCGGCTTTAGAAGCACTGTAATTTGCCTGCCCGGCATTGCCTTTAAGGCCAACCACCGATGTCATATTTATAATGGAACCTGAACGCTGTTTCATCAGTGTCCGGGTTGCTGATTTGATCGTGTTAAAACACGATTTTAAATTCACATTGATCACATCATCCCAGTCTTGTTCGCTGATACGAAGAAGTAGGTTGTCTTTTGTAATCCCGGCATTGTTGATCAGGATATCGAGTGATCCAAAATCACTTACAACATCATTAATGAGTTGTTCGGCAGCGGCAAAGTCAGAAGCATCCGAACGGTATCCCTTCACTTTTGTACCTGCCGATGCAAGCTCTGATTCCAATTCCTTGGCCTTTTCAACACTGGATAGGTATGTAAAGGCAACATTGGCACCCTCGTCAACGAATTTTTGAGCGACTGCTCGACCGATGCCTTTCGAAGCACCGGTGATCAAAGCGGTTTTACCTGCTAATAATTTCATAGGTTAGTTGATTTTCAAGAAGAAGTGATTTCTGGCTCAAAGAAAATGAAAATAGGACTAGTCTCAAAACAAAGTTTTTTTGTCCGCCGTTTTCGATTAAATTTGCGAACCT
>CAYGOW010000528.1:0-2387 GCA_964351425.1 uncultured Roseivirgaceae bacterium | reverse complement strand
CATACCTTCCCCGTCGCAAGGCTTGCCAGTGTTTTTCACCTTTTGTAAAAGGTGTGTCTCGGTATTTGTTCATAAGCCGGGTGTATGCGGGCACAAATGAATTTCCAACATCCATGACGAACTGGAAATCGGCTGCTTTATTCTCCGATAAACGATCAAAGAAGATGCCTCCGACTCCCCTGGTTTCGTCCCGGTGTTTCAGGAAGAAATAATCATCAGCCCATTTTTTGTAGCGGTCGTAATAATTGGTGTTGTGTCGATCGCAGGCCTTCTTCAGGAGCAGGTGAAAATCGCGCGCATCTTCCGGGATAACGTAATGTGGTGTGAGGTCGATGCCTCCTCCGAACCACCAGTGCCCCGAATCCATCTCAAAATACCTGACATTCATATGAATAATCGGGACATGTGGATTTGCCGGATGCATAACAATAGATACGCCTGTGGCATAAAATTGAGCCTCGGGCAAGCCGAGTGCCTCCAGGATTTTCTTTGGCGTTTCGCCATGTACGGCGCTGAAATTGACGCCACCTTTTTCAATGACATTACCCTGACTAATCACCCGACTGTCTCCGCCACCCCCTCCCGGACGTTGCCATGAATCCGATTGAAAGGAACTTTCTCCGTCACAGGAGGCTATCTCGTTACAAATAGTTTCTTGCAGTTCTTTAAACGTTCTTTCAATGTGTTCACGGCTAAGCATGGGCACAAAGGTATTAAAAATCATCTTCTTTTTTCGTTGAATTAACGTCAGCGTCACTGGGTGATTTTTCTTAAATTGAGTATCTTCGCAAACGTTCGCAGACCTGTAAATGAATACGTGTATGACCCCAAGTGAGACGGCCTCAAAAACGAAAAAAGCATCCTCCGGCAAACGCCAAAAACTACCTTCCGGATTGACGGATGAGATTCTGAAAAAGGCCTATCAGCTGATGATTACCTCCAACCGCATGGCGGAGTTGTATGATGAGCATAAGGATATCTGCAGCAAATATGTTCATAGTACGTCAAGGGGGCATGAGGCGATCCAGCTTGCCACCGGTCTGCAATTGACCAGAGACGATTATGCATCCCTTTATTATCGTGATGAAAGTATCCTGTTGGGTATTGGCATGCAGCCGTATGAATTGATGCTGCAGTTATTTGGTAAAGGGGATGATCCATTTTCAGGGGGGAGGACTTACTACTCACACCCGTCCCTGGACCGGGCGGGTTTTCCGGTTATTCCGCATCAGAGTTCCGCAACCGGCATGCAGGCTATTCCTTCAACGGGCATGGCACATGCGGTGAGTTACCTGGAATCACAAGGTTTGCGCGAAGTGCAAGGCGCTGTCCTATGTTCGCTCGGTGACGGGTCGGTGACGGAAGGAGAAGTTTCCGAGGCTTTCCAGATGGCTGTTTTGAAACAGTTGCCCATTGTGTACCTGATCCAGGATAACGATTGGGGTATATCTGCCACCAGTCAGGAAATGCGTTCCATGAATGCCTACGAGTTTGCGGCAGGCTTTAAAGGGATGGAGCGGTTACAAGTGGACGGGTCGGATTTCGTTGCTTCCTATACTGCCATGAAAAAGGCTCTGGATCACGTACGAAACCGTAAAGGCCCGATCCTGGTACATGCCACTTGCCCATTGCTTGGTCACCACACGTCAGGAGTTCGCAAGGAATGGTACCGAAGCGATGATGACCTGACTGCACATGCCAAGTCAGATCCGTTGCCCATTCTCAAAGACTTTTTATTAAACCATGGTATAGCGAAAAAAGAGCTTGATAAGCTGGAGAATGATGCGATAAAATCAGTGGAACAGGATTTCAAGTATGCCATGGAGGCAGATGATCCCGATCCGGAAGATTTTGACAGCCATGAGTATGCACCAACGCCGGTCATTGAAGAACGCGGCGTGCGGGTGCCGAAAGGGGCTGAAAAGGTAGTGATGGTAGATGCGGCGCTCAAAGCAACAGATGAAATTCTGAAGAAGCATCCCGAAGCACTGTTCTACGGACAGGATGTAGGAGGTACCCTTGGCGGGGTATTTCGTGAAGCCGCCACCCTGGCGGGCAAGTACGGCGATGCGCGTGTTTTCAATACTCCAATTCAGGAAGCTTATATTATCGGTTCAACAGCCGGGATGTCCGCAGTAGGGGCCAAGCCGATTGTTGAAATTCAATTTGCGGACTATATCTGGCCGGGAATAAACCAATTGGTGGAAGAGCTTTCCAAAAGTTGTTACCTGTCCAAAGGAAAATTTCCCATTCAGAGCCTTATACGTATACCAACGGGTGCCTATGGTGGCGGTGGCCCGTATCACTCAGGTAGTGTCGAGAGTACACTGGCGAATATTCGTGGAATTAAAGTGGCTTATCCAAGCACAGGAGCTGACTTGAAAGGA
>CAYGOW010000527.1:0-2390 GCA_964351425.1 uncultured Roseivirgaceae bacterium | reverse complement strand
TTAATATGGTACTTGTCGCTTGTCAGAGTTGAATCCCCCACCTCTTCCCATCTTATCGGTGTTGCAACAGGAGCACCAGCAAGGGCACGCAAGCTATAGGGGGTGATTCCGGTTTGGGCGTAGGCATTCCGCTGAATATCAAAGTATAATTTTCCTCCGCGGTCTTTTTTATAATTCTCCATGGTGAACAGATCCGGGTATTTGTTGCACATATGCGTACCAAATTGTTTTATGGCGTTGCGGCAAACTTCATAGGTATCTTTTCCTTTCATCGGAATAATTACATGCATGCCTCTGGAGCCCGTAGTCATCGGAAAGGATTTCACTTCGCATATATCCAATTCATCCCTGACTGCCAGGGCAGCATCCCTGACCTGCGAAAATTCATCCGCGGAAGGATCCAGGTCAATAATCAGCTTGTCGGGTTTGTTTAATTGAGTTGAGATACTAAGCCAGGTATGGAACTCCAATGTTCCCTGATTGACAAGGTACAGTAAGGTGTCTTTTTCATTGCATACCACGTGATTGACCTCGCCGTCCTCCTTATCCACCCGGATGGTGGATATCCAATCCGGGAAATAATCCGATGCGTTCTTTTGATAAAAGCCTTTTGTGTCAATACCATCAGGAAATCGATGCATCATCAAAGGGCGGTCTTTAAGGTAAGGTAGCATGTAGGATGACACCTTATCGTAATACTCGAGAATATCCTTCTTCGAAAAACCTCCGTCTGGATAAAGGATTTTATCAGGGTGACTGAATTCAATTGAGTGATTGGTATTCATGGTGCTTCTTTCACTACATTCTTCGCTTTTTTGTCATGGCGCATACCGAGATATCTTGGATGCCTGAGCTTATTGTCGCGCGTCCATTCCGTAAAACCTATTTCCGCCACTAATTCGGGACGAATCCAGTGGATGTCATTTTCCTCAACTGTCTCCCGCACCGGTGGTTCCTCCTGCTCCAAAGGAACCATGGAGTCATACAAGTCGCGAAGTTCCTGGTCGGTGAATCCTGTACCTACTTTCCCGGCAAAGTGAAGTTTCTCGCCTTCGTAATACCCAACAAGCAAGGCCCCGAACCGGACACGCTCCCCTTGTGGTTCGGTGTAACCCACGATTACCAATTCCTGCTGGTGAGTGCACTTGAACTTTAGCCAGTCCCTCGAACGTGAATGCTTGTAGGGAGCCGCTGCATTTTTGGCAATGATCCCCTCCCATCCTTTGCCACAGGCTTCCCTGAAATAGGCTTCACCTTCTTCGTTTCGGTGTTGGCAATAACGAAGGGGATCACGGAATGCAAATGTTTCTTTTAGCAATGACTTACGCTCACGCAATGGCTTTCCACTGACATCTTTCCCGTCCTGGTAGAGTATATCAAACAGGTAGAGCATTACCGGTACCTCTGAAATCAGGTCGTCATCGGGATTCTCCACGTTAATACGCTGCTGAAGCTTTGAAAAACTGGTCAAATTCCCGTCAAACGTGACAATCTCGCCGTCTACAACATAGTTGTCCGCAGCCTCCTTTTTCAGGGCCTCTGTCAGTTCGGGGTACATGGCATTCAACTTGTTCCGGTTCCTTGACATAATCCTTATTTCACCCTGGTCACAGAACACGAGGCACCGGACCCCGTCCAGTTTCCGTTCGTATATCCACTCCGGATCAGAGAAATAATCATCGGTTAGCGTCGCCAACATAGGATTTGTCCATTCGGGAATCGTATTTTTTTCTTCAGTCCTGCTCATCGGCTATTTCTTCTATGGTTTTATGACTTTTGACTGATTTGGGTTCGGTGCTTACCGGGTTGCGACGGGCATCCGCCTCATCATCATCCATTTTCACCAGCAACCATTCTTTCTTATCCTCGTTGATCCGGGTCATGGCCCAGGCACCGCTGATCTTTTCCCCGTCCAGCCTTACTTTGAAATGGCCGCTGTCAATGGCTTCCGATAGCGACTGTCCTTCTTTGTTGGGAATGAATTCATAAATTCCCTTCTCCCAAAGAAGCACCGTACCTGCGCCATACTCACCCTCCGGGATGACTCCCTCAAAATCAATGTAATCCATCGGGTGGTCTTCTGTTTGAATGGCCAGCCGTTTTTCTTCCGGATCAGTAGACGGTCCTTTGGGGACTGACCAGGATTTCAGCACCCCCTCGCAGGCAAGCCTGAAGTCGTAGTGCAGGGTGCTCGCGTCGTGTTTCTGGAAGGAGAATGCGTTGTCGGCTACATCCGAACTTTTATCACCCATTGGTTCACCGGATTTTCCTGACTTCCGCTTTTCATGATATTCTTTCAACTTTTCACTGCTTTTTCCCATCGCTTATTGGTTTATCATAAACCTAGTTACATGAATTGACCGGTACGGTCAATGACGTTCCTCCAGTTC
>CAYGOW010000526.1:0-2392 GCA_964351425.1 uncultured Roseivirgaceae bacterium | reverse complement strand
TCAGAGGGATCAGATTCGACTTCAAGAATTTTAGGCCGTTTATCCGGATGTAAAAAATCCTGGATGAAATGCTGAATCTTGCTCTTCTTATCACACAACATGTATTCCATGTCAAATTCAGCCGCGAGCGATCGGGCGTTTAACCGTTGGTTGGTTTCGAAGTACTCTTCCAACTCAGGTAATTGACCTGGCCCTTTGATCATACGAAAGATACCGCCGCCGTGGTTGTTCAGTAAAAGAATCCGGAGATTATTTAGCGGGTAATTATGCCAGAATGCATTTCGGTCATAGAAGAATCCGACATCGCCGGTTATAAGGATATTCAGTTTGTCGGTACACAGAGCTGCTCCGGCGGCAGTCGAACTGCAACCATCAATGCCACTAGTACCCCGGTTGGCAATTACTTCTACCTTATCCCTGCCTTCAGGTATTCCACACCAGTTGGCGTAACGAACGGCCATGGAATTTGCCAGGTGAAGATTACAATCGTCAGGGATGTTTTTTAAAAGCGCATGGATCATTTCAAATTCTCCCAGTGGGTGTGATTCGAAAAATGAGTCCATGAAACGCTGGATTTTGCGTTCTTCAATTGTAAAAAGCTGCTTGAAGTTTTCCTGCTTTTGGATATCAAAATCACTGGGTTGGGCCCCTAAGGATATTTGCCTGAAAAAGGTGGACGGGGAGCAACGGATAACTTTGGTGACAGACTGGTAGGTGTCAGCAACCGGGCCTGACTGCTGAATATGCCAATGTGCTTGTGGCTTGCGCTGGCGCAACAAAAGTTTTACATTTTTTGATATTATCGACTGACCGAATGTAATAAGAAGGTCCGGGGTAAGGTATTCAAACACATCTGGTTTCTCGTCCACAGCAAACAGATCCGCCTGGCGAACAATATTCTCCGTACCATGAAGGTTGGAAATGATGTCTCCCACTACTGGTATATTGCCTGATTTGGCAAAAGCAGATATGTGCTCGCAAAGTTGCTCGTCGAGAGGATGTTGACCCCCCATAATTAGTTTCCTTGGGTAATTTGAAAACTCCTCGATGAGTGAGTTAAGCTCATTCTCGTCTAAAACAGAAGGTCCGGTTACCTCGAGTTGAACCGGCAAATCGGAGTTGAAGTACATTTCTTCTCCCGGATCCGGATAAAAGGGTTCGCGGAAGGGGGCATTGATATGCACCGGGCCTGACGGGAATTCGGTCGCGGCCAGATAGGCATCCGACGCGGTTCTGTGCACATGCCATTGCGCGTCCTTGTGGGTTAGATCGGCCTGGAGCGCAAAGCTTTTTTTAACATGTTTCCCGTAGATATCAGGTTGCCAGATCGTTTGGCCGTCATGTTGGGCAACCCATTCAGGCGGACGATCAGCAGTGATGACAATCAGGGGAATTTGCTGAAAATAGGCCTCAGCTATAGCAGGAGAATAATTAAGTGCAGCGCTTCCCGAAGTACAGGCGAGCACCACGGGCTGACCGCTTACCCGGGCCATGCCTAAAGCAATGAAGGCAGCCGAACGTTCATCCGGAATACTGTAGCATGTAATGTCTGGATGCCTTGCAAACGCCATGATCAATGGCGCGTTTCTTGAGCCGGGAGAAAGTACTGCTTTGCGGACACCCTGTCTGGCCAGGATTTCAGCAATATTAAATATTGGTTGGATGTTCACGAATGACGTTTAATAAAGTCTGCATTTTCATTTCAGTTTCCACCCATTCTTTTTCGGGTTTGGAGTCTTCTGTCACCCCGGCACCTGCAAAGAAGTAAACCCTGTCTTCTTCGATCTTCATGCATCTCAAGTTAACAAATAAAGAAGTCTTATCCTTCAGGTTGACCGGGCCAAGAAATCCACTGAAAAATTCGCGATCGTAATTTTCATTCTCCTTCAGCCATGCATCCGCGCTGTCCATCGGCATCCCGCAAATGGCCGATGTGGGATGCAACAGATCAAGCATAACAGATCCAAGTTGCTGAAAACCAGTGGCTTCCATGTCGACGATGAACCTTGTTTTTAAGTGGATTAAATTGCCCGCCACGACAGTTTTCGGGCCTAATTCATCAAATTCACGAAGACGGATTTTTTTAAAGCAATTGATAATGTACCTGGATACCAGGGCCTGTTCTTCTATTTCCTTTTGTGTCCATGCAATGTCACCCATGGAAATATTCTCCCTGAATGGTTGTGTACCTGCCAGAGAAATTGTCTCGAAATTCTTATCGTCTGATACCCGAACCAGCAATTCGGGAGATGCGCCCATCCACAATCCATGTTCCGGGGTATAGGTGGCACTGACAAATGACTGATGATAGGTTTTTTGCACTGCCAGGAAAAGGTGCGGGATATTCAATCCACTGACCTCGAAGGCTTTACTTCGCGAAGGAACAACTTTC
>CAYGOW010000525.1:0-2446 GCA_964351425.1 uncultured Roseivirgaceae bacterium | reverse complement strand
AAAAGGAGAAAAAGCAGGAATTGTGGGTCCCAACGGGGCAGGCAAGACCACATTCCTGAATATGATTACCGGCAGGCTGAGCCCGGATAAGGGAGAAGTGATAACCGGGACCACCACCGTAATCGGGTATTACCAGCAGAAGGAACCTGAGTTTTCTAATTCGCTTAAAGTCATAGAGGTAGTTCAGGAGGTAACAGACCTCGTCACCTTGTCGGATGGGTCAAAGATTTCGGCTTCACAAATGCTCAACCGGTTTAATTTTCCGCCAAAAAAGCAGCATGACAAAGTTGGCAAACTAAGCGGCGGAGAAAAACGGCGACTACAACTTTTGATGGTATTACTTCAAAACCCAAATTTTCTAATTCTTGATGAGCCAACCAACGACCTTGACCTGGATACGTTGCGGGTATTGGAGGAGTTCCTTGAATCGTTTCAGGGATGTTTGCTTCTCGTATCCCACGATCGTTATTTCATGGATCGGCTGGTCGATCATTTATTTGTTTTTGCCGAAGGTAAAACCATTCAGGATTACAACGGAAGCTATTCGTCTTTCCGTATAGCTGAGAAAATGAAGGAAGCCGAGTCAGTTAAGGAGAAACCAAAAGAAAGCAAAGCGGATCAGCCTGTCAAAGAAAAAAAGGAAAAGCTCAGTTATAAGGAAAAGCGGGAAATGGAAACTGCTGAGAAACAGATGGAGCGTTTGACCGCAACGATTAAGACCCTCACGGATGAACTTTCCACCGGAAAGCTGGGTCACGAGGAACTTGCGACAAAAAGTAAGCAAATTGAGACCTTAAAAGAAGAGTTGGATAACTGCGAACTTCGATGGCTTGAGTTATCAGAAAAGGAAGGTTAGTCTTCTTCCCAGATTATTTCAACTATTTTATCGGAATACACGACGGTGGTTTGTTTTACATTTTTTGGACGGTATAGTTTGATGCCATTCTCCGTATCGTTTATGACGGTTTCGGAATGAACAACGATGGGGGAAGTTTTGTGATATACGACCACTGCTTCGTTGGCGCCGGAAAGAAATACGCTATTTTCTCTAGTCCGAAGAATAGAAGTCGGTACGGAAGCAGCAGGTTGATCCAGGATTCTCCTGAGTAGTTGACGACTATCCGGAACGCCATACCCCATGAAGTTATTGGGCACGGAGGCCAGATGGGAAGATTCCCTGATCCAGCGGGTGACGTCTTCATTGGATAGGTCGGGCCTGGCTTGCCAGATGCTTGCGGCCAATCCCGCAATAACAGGAGCGGAATAGGAAGTCCCTGAAAAGGAATAACAGGCCACATCCGGTTTGACATAGCCCAGGGTAGGCGGACCAATCGAACTATAACCTTGCTTTACCCACGGCCAGGCATAACTGGTGGCCCCAACCGCCAGCACTCCTTGTGCATCTGCCGGGATACTGACGACACGAAATGATCTGTTTCCTTCATTTCCAGCTGAAACAACAAGAATCATCCCTTTTTCCTTCACGGCAATTGTGGCCGCCCGGCTGATGGCGGAACTCTTTCCGTCTGCATTCTCAGGCAAGTAATTTTGCTCCGGATTGTCGTATCCGTCACTATACCCGAGCGACGAATTTACAATTCTCACGCCCTGCTCATGCATCCATTCCAGGGCAGCAATCCAGTAATCTTCTTCTCCCCGGTACTCCCGATCGTCCTGGTCAGTTCTTGCCAGATAAAACAGGGCATCATAAGCCATTCCCGTGATTTGATCATTGTCTTTTCGGCTTCCTGCAATATGGGTAAGGACCTTTGTTCCGTGATAATCCCGGGTAAAGGCATCTGTTTCTTCCGGTTCGACGAAATTCCTGAACCCTTTTACTTGTCCATTCTCAATCAGTTCTTTTAGAAACCGGTTTTTGTCGGCACGATGAAATCCGGCATCAATCACGCCTATCTTAACATTCGATCCGGTATATCCTGCATCAATCAAAGCCTCAGCATGAATCTGGCGCAGTGCCTGATCATAGCCCGGAATATCTTCTCTGTCTGCCAGGTTTGCCGGTGCAATCATCCCTTTTACAGGCTCCCAGAAATGAATACAGGGCTGTTCCAGTGCATCTGTTCCCAGGGAGTCAGGTAGTTCTATGGATACTGCCCTGAGCCACTCGGAATACACCACAGGAGACAGGCCATGATCACGGAGATGAAGAAGGCGGGCGGAAGTGGAGGCATTTTTTAGATGTGAATTTTTCTCGTTGAGATATATCCAATACTTTTGTTGGGCATGCAGCTGAAAAGTCAGCACGATAAAGAGCATGAATACTAAATACTTTTTCATTCCCAACAGCCTGTTTAGGTACAATTAACCAATATTATGAAGTACACACCGCTTTCAAAAGAATTTCACACACAGAATAGGCAAAATTTCATATCGCATCTCAAACCCGGTTCGATGGCGGTGTTTAATTCGAATGATATTCTCCCCA
>CAYGOW010000524.1:0-2448 GCA_964351425.1 uncultured Roseivirgaceae bacterium | reverse complement strand
ACAGGATGGGTCCGGGACGATTCCACCATCATGCCATCAGGTTTTAATTCCTGTCCTGTGATCGTCACACCGCTTTCCCGGGCGCCCTCCATCCACGCACTGTATTCGTTGAACATGGCCATGGGTTCCCCCGGCTGAAACGATCCATCTTCATGAAGGATCAGGATATACCCGTTTTTCGGATCAAATGCTGTCATAGTAGTTGTAGTTGATTTTTGATAGAATATTCCGGCGGCGAACAAAAGGATTCCAGCCGCTATCCCGGAAGACCATTTCATAACCAATGGCCATGTGTTCTTCTTTCGGAGAAGGCCTTTCTGCCTGAGTTCATCCACAATTCTTTTTTCCAGTCCGGCAGGCGGAACTTCTTCCCGCTCCAGCTCGGCAAATAACTCTTTTTCTCTCTCGGTTAATTTATCCTCTTTCATGATGGATCTTGTTTTGAAATATCGTAAGCAAAGAATTCCCTGATTGTGCGACGTGCGTGGAACAGTTGGCTTTTGCTGGTTCCCTCGCTGATATCCATGATTTCCCCGATCTCCTTGTGGGTGTATCCTTCAATATCATGGAGGATTATAATTTGCCGGTAGCCAGGGGGCAAGCTTCCAATGGCCTTCTCCAGGTCAGCAGCCGTTGACTGCCTTTCCGATTTTGCCTGGTGATCGCTTTCAGGTATTTCTATAGTTTCCCTGCTAATCTCCCTTTCATTCATTCTGCGGACACTCCGGTACCTGTTGATCAATATACTGGTTAGCCAGGTATTTAGACTGGACCGCCATTCAAAGGTGGAGAGCTTTTCCACCGCGATGATCCACATCTGCTGGACCAGCTCTTCGGATTCATTCCTGTCCTGCGTCAGGCGCAGTGCCATTCGATACAGTCGGGGCGTTTTATTCCGATAGAGTTGAATAAAGGCCTGTTCGCTTCGGGAGTTTAAAAACTCCGCTACCATATGTTTGTCGTCCATAGTATTCGGGTGCTTATGGGTTGGTGCGCGAACTACAGCAAAAGGTTGGTTCAGGGTAAAAATATTTTTTTCCGCTCGAGGAATTTCGAATCACATCAATTTTTTTAGCATCTTTATTTGCTTACTAATTTATCTTATGAATAATTATTTATCTCTCTTGATTATTTTGCTTTCCCTACAGGTTGTTACTGCGGAGTCCGACGATGTCCTGATTTCGGAAAAAGCAGACCGGCTTACGGCGTCCAGGCATTATGAGTCTGGCCGCACATTTCTGGATGGCGGACAGCCGGAGGCAGCGCTGGCAGAGTTCGACAAGGCGATCGGATTATTCGATTACGACGCCAACTATCACCTGGCCAGGGCCAAATCCTTATCCGCCCTGCAACGCTATGATGAGGCTTACGAATGCATTCTCCATGCGATCGATCAGGCGCCCGGACAGGTGGATTTTGCAAACACGGCCGGTACGATATGTTTTCGGCTAGAAAAGTATGAGAAGGCGATCCGGCATTTCAGTGATGCCTTAAATCCGACGGAAATCAACAAAGGGGATGTGGATCGTGCGAATGTATTTTACAACCGGGGAATATCATATTTGATGTTAGGCGAATATGAACAGGCTGAAAAAGACTTTGGTGAGGCCATTGCCCGGAATGATACATTTGTGCAGGCGTATCATAACCGGGGCGTTGCCCTTAACCGACTGCATAAATATGATGAAGCCTGCAAAGATTTTATGAAGGCAGTAGAGCTGGGGAACGAATCTTCATTTAACTACGTAAAGGGCGACTGCAAATAGAAAAACCCCGATCCGTCTCCGGACCGGGGCATCTCAACGCATGAAACAAACCTACAACATCGTCTCTGGCTCATGATACTCAGTCATGGGCAAGGATGTTTCCTTTATGGCATCAAATCCTCCACGGATATTTACGATATTATCATAACCACGTGATTTTAGGATGGAGGAAGTAATCATTGATCGATATCCTCCCTGGCAGTGCAGATAGTATGTCTCGTTTTTATCCAGTTTCTGCATGTTCTTATTAATGAAATCGAGAGGGAAATTCACTACACCCTTCAGGTGCTGAGATTCATATTCACTCTCTTTTCGTACATCCAGAATATTGATGTCCTTTTCTTTTGTTAATTCGGGCAAAGCATCAGCATTGACCTCATTAATGTAATCGACTTCGAATCCGGCTTTTTTCCATGCCTCAATTCCACCTTCCAGATATCCCAGCGTATTATCATAGCCAACACGGGAGAGACGTGTAACCACTTCTTCTTCCTTACCTTCCTCTGCCAGGAAAATAATGGGTTGTTTTAAGTCAAGAATCAATGCACCTACCCATGGAGCAAATTTGTCATCAATGCCGATGAAAATAGCTCCTGGAATAAATTCTTTGGCAAATTCCTCCTTAGGTCTTGTATCAAGTATTAAGGCATCATTTCGTTCGGCTACATCCCGGAATTCTTTA
>CAYGOW010000523.1:951-2452 GCA_964351425.1 uncultured Roseivirgaceae bacterium | reverse complement strand
CCTGGATACCAATGAACACCCCAAAGACCACGATCAGCAGGTCAATCCAAATGGCTGTCCAGTTCTGTGTCTTAACATGTTCAATAACACTTCGTAAAATCATAGGCCGCCTTACTGATATAAAATCTCAAAAGTATTTCCGCAGGGAGGTTTGCCTCGGTTATTCTCCACAGCTGCAATGAACTTCTGTCAATTCGTGAAAATCAAATCCCGCTCCATACGGGGTAATTTCCCATGGGAATTTAGACCGGGCTTTTTCGGTATTACCAATTTCATTCATAGTCTCTGTATCGTACAAGCGCCCATTCACCATGGTGTAGCGTACACTTTCAGTATTCTCCAGGTCGTCCAGTGGATTCTTATCCATAACAATCAAATCAGCCAGTTTTCCTTCTTTAAGCGAACCGATCTGGTTTTCCATGCCAAGGTAAAACGCCCCATTAATCGTCGCCGTTCGCAAGGCTTCCATAGTGGTCATTCCTCCCTGGCCCATCATCCAAAGCTCCCAGTGTGCCCCAAGCCCTTGTAGTTGACCATGGGCACCCAGGTTGACTTTTACCCCGGCATCAGTAAGTTTCTTTGCGCTTTGCGCCACCAGAATATGCCCGTTTACATATTCTTGCTCAGGCACCATCGTACGATGCCGTGATCGGGAGTCAATGGCACCTCGCGGATAATATTTCAGAAGCTTCTCATTCTCCCAGACATTATCCCGCGGGTAGAAGTAATATTCTCCGTTCAGTCCGCCGTAGTTAACAATTAAGGTGGGTGTATAATGCGTCTTGCTATGTCCCCATAATTCCACCACATCTTTATACAGCGGAGCCACTGGAATATTGTGCTCAATGCTCGAATGACCATCCATGACCATGGTCATGTTATGCAGAAAATGCGATCCGCCTTCCGGGACCACAAGCATATTGTATTCCCGCGCTGCCTGTATCACCTGTTGCCGTTGCTCACGGCGAGGCTGGTTATAACTCTTTAGGGAGAATGCGCCAAATGCCTTAGTTCGCCGCACCGCACTGCGGGCATCTTCCAGGTTATTTATCACCGCTTTAAAATCTCCATCCGCTCCGTATAGAATAATTCCCGTCGAAAATAAGCGCGGTCCGACCATCTCTCCTGCCTTGATCATTTCGGACATACCAAAGACGGTCTGCGAATTCGCTGAGGGATCATGTGCTGTGGTCACTCCGTACGCCAGGTTAGCATAGAATGGCCAGTGTTTCTGTGGAAGTAGCCCGAATCCGAAGGCACTTACATGGGCATGAACGTCAATAATCCCGGGCATGATGGTCTTGCCGGAAGCATCCATGACGAAGGCATTTTTGGGCACCTCCACCTCACCTACAGGTCCCATGGCCGTGATCTTATTGCCCGTAACGACAATGGTTCCGTTTTCAATAACCTGATCCCCTTCCATGGTAATGATACGTGCATTGGTGAATGCCGTAATGCCTTCCGGTTGCAAGTGGCCGCAGTAGTAGAGATCGCCTCC
>CAYGOW010000523.1:0-941 GCA_964351425.1 uncultured Roseivirgaceae bacterium | reverse complement strand
AATTCGGATTCCGGTCGTATCCATGGCCGGGAGACTATCGGGCGCTCCCTCCAGAAAGGTAAATTTATCTGTGAGCGGTGCGGTGAAATATTCATCCCCGAGTGTCCAGCGAATTTCACGGCTGTCATTCGACCAGTGCAGGTTCACCCCGGCATCCTTTGACAACTGAGCAACCGGTACAGCTTTGGTATTGGCATCCAGGTCCAGGGTTTGCCCGACTAGTGGCATCGGCACCACGTAAGCCTTATGCAAATAAATGAAGGCCACCCATTTATTATCCGGACTCGGTACCAGCCGGTTGGCATATTTAGAGGAAATATGGGTTTGTTCATCCTGCCCGTTAAGGTCAACACTTTTAAGGTTTTTGGTCAGGTTTCCGAAGAAGTATCCGCCGGTTTGGAAGAAAATACGACTACCCGAAGCATTAAAACGGGGAAATCCACCTTGTTCAATCAAGCGTTTCATATCGCCGCCTCCGGCTGGCACGGTATAAATCCCCGGATCTACCCCGTAGGACGTGGCCAGTAAGGATTGCGTTCCCTCTTTTTCAAATACAATTGTTTTCCCATCGGGAGAAAATTGCGGATTACTGTAAATCCCTTTCACAGAAGTCACTTGTACCGGTGTTCCAACCCGACGTGTGCCCAGATCAAGGGTATGAATAGCCCCCAGTGTTTCGTCATTCCAGGAAACAAAGACCAGACGGGCACCATCCGCGGAAAGGGCGGGCTGATAGGCGCGCGCATTCTCCAGGTCAACAAGAATTTCTGGTTCTCCGTCAGGCAAGGCTTTTCGCCATATTTTTCCAATCGCCTGAAAAATTAAAGTTTTCCCATCGGGAGATGTTACCGCCTCACGGACGACACGGGCATTGAATGACTCGGGAGCAGCCTCATTGGTGAATCGAAGCGTTTCGGCAATTTTCACGTTGACCTCTGCCT
>CAYGOW010000522.1:0-2456 GCA_964351425.1 uncultured Roseivirgaceae bacterium | reverse complement strand
AACCAAACTTGGCAAGGACTACGGCAGCCTCTCAAACTGCGGCGAGACCTGGGAGTTGTCAGGAGTAGAAGGGAAGGTCTCCAAAGTAGCGGAGGGTCCGTTGACCGGAGAATCCCTGGATCAACTGGTACGTGAATATAAAGACGAACTCGTGGGCACTGCCACCTATGCCACCTACGGGGATGAGTTTCCATTGCTGATCAAGTTCATTGATGCCGCGGAGGATTTGTCCATCCAGGTGCATCCGGATGATACGTTGGCAGCCTCACGGCACAACGGCAAAGGGAAGACGGAGATGTGGTATATCATGGATGCCGATCCCGGCGCCACCTTGATTGCCGGGTTTAATCAACCGATGAACCGGGAAAAATACCTGGAGTATTTTACCAATCGCAACCTGGAAGACGTGCTGAATAGGGAAGAAGTGACCGCGGGGGATGTATTTTATATTCCGGCTGGCAGGATTCATACCATTGGCAAAGGTATTATGCTGGCGGAGATTCAACAGACTTCGGATATTACGTATCGAATCTATGATTTTGACCGCAGGGACGCTGAGGGAAACCTGCGTGAACTCCATACGGAATTGGCGATTGATGCGTTGGATTTTGAGCATTACCCTGAATATAAGACACCCTATGCGGAAAAACCGGACCATCGAAACCCGGTGGTTAATGCACGCTATTTCACGACCAATAAGCTGCTGCTTGAAAAGCCGATGACACTTCACCTGGATGGTGAAAAACTAAAGATTCTTATTTGTGTCGGGGGGAATGGGCGCATACAGTGGAGCGAAGGTGAAACAGAAATAGCCACAGGCGATGTGTATCTGATTCCTGCTTCGTTGCCACAGGTATCTCTGGTCCCGGACGATCGGCTCGAAGTGCTTGAGGTAATGCCCTGATTATTTTCTTTCGAAGCGGCCGGTCTTTTTATGCAGCTTGATCCGGTAGGCGACAGTTTCCATTCCCGGATTACTATGTCGGTGCATTTGTTCCATGCTATGAGCCGGACGTGTTGTTTCGGTAGTAATAAACGGGTGCATCCGGCTGGTGACAATCTGTATCGCATGATTGGCATCAGATCCTGTAAGTTCCTCGAATGTGCCCCAGGCAATAACACTTTGCCAGTGTGCCGGAGAATGAATCGTTTCCACCTGAATACACACCTCCGGATTCTTCCGCATCATTTCAATTTTTCTACCTTCTACTGTATAGCCGTAGATATAATCATTATCCCCGTCAGTTTCAAAAACAAAGGAAACCGGAACTACATAGGTGAGTCCGTCTGCATGACATCCTAAATGTGCGTGCGTCTCGCTGAGTAAAACCCGATCGATCTGAAAGTTATTTAGCTGTCCTAACATGATTTGTCTTTTCCTGAATTTCCGGAAAGGCATTTTCTTTTTATATGACATAAATCATATTTCACCTTAACCTCGGTCAGGCGCTGGCCATACCTCTATTAATATCTTCGCACTATTCGTTCTAATAAAATTTAACCTATGAAAGTAGAGCAGTTCAGTTATGACAACAAGATCGTCAAGTATTTCATCGTGGCGACGGTTATTTTTGGTATTGTGGGTATGCTCGTCGGACTTACCGCAGCCATCCAATTGTTTTATCCCATTTTCAATTTTGATTCTGAGTATGTGTCCTTCGGACGAATCAGGCCGCTCCATACAAATGCAATTATTTTTGCATTCGTAGGTAATGCCATGTTTGCCGGGGTATACTACTGCATGCAGCGGTTGCTAAAAACCCGGATGTTTAGTGATTTACTGAGCTGGATAAATTTCTGGGGTTGGCAACTGATCATCGTTGCGGCAGCCATTACATTGCCACTGGGAATCACCACTTCCAAAGAATACGCCGAATTGGAATGGCCAATTGACATTGCCATCACGCTTATTTGGGTCGTCTTCGGCATCAACATGATCGGGACGATTCTGAAGCGCCGGGAAAAACACATGTACGTTGCCATCTGGTTCTATATTGCGACGTTTGTCACCGTTGCGGTACTGCATGTTGTAAATTCCTTTGAAATGCCGGTTACTCTTTTCAAGAGTTACAGTGCCTTTGCCGGCGTCCAGGATGCCCTGGTACAATGGTGGTACGGGCACAATGCGGTGGCATTCTTTTTAACAACGCCTTTCCTGGGATTGATGTACTACTTTCTGCCCAAGGCGGCCAATAGGCCAGTATATTCATATAAACTATCGATCATCCACTTCTGGTCACTCATCTTTATTTATATCTGGGCAGGACCTCACCACCTGCTCTATACAGCATTACCCGATTGGGCACAATCGCTAGGGGTTGTCTTTTCTGTTATGCTGATTGCACCCAGCTGGGGCGGGATGCTGAACGGATTGCGCACCCTGCGTGGGGCATGGGACAGGGTCAGAGAAGATCCTGTATTAAAGTTCATGGTTGTGGCCGTGACCGCCTATGGTA
>CAYGOW010000521.1:708-2479 GCA_964351425.1 uncultured Roseivirgaceae bacterium | reverse complement strand
CATAATGACCGGGAAATACATAAACTCATGGAATGATTCTTCCACCCAGAATATATCTTCTGTCATGATCGTCCGGTCATCTGGTACATAATTCATGGTAGCAGGCATTCCCATCCATAGCATACGCATGCCCCCGGTGACTTCATTGAGCCGGGACTCCAGCGCTGTGGTCCATCCTCCGGGCACCTGAGATTGGGGGTTTTGATTCCCTTGATTATCCGTAAAGACAATCCCTAACCGGTAGGTATTCTCCGAGTCAGGAAAATTCTGATCAAAGGTAAGTTCGCTGTTAAGGTAAAGGAGAATGAGAATGGAACAGGCGACGCCAACGGAAAGTCCCATGATATTGATAAAGGCATGCATCTTTTGTTTACCGAGCGCACGCAGAGCTGTTTTGAAATAGTTTCGCAGCATGTTGCTATTTTTTGACCATTGGTCAAGCTCGAAAATTTCATGTCACCAATTGTCAGTGATTTGTAAAAAGATGTAAAAATGTCATCATTAAAGGCCGCTCAGAAGTCCATCATGGGGTTTGATAATTAAAGATGTCGTACTATCTTGATTTTCCTGACATGAAACAGGCTTCCTTTTTCCGATATCAATAGACATCCTTCGATCAATGACAATCATGAAAAAAATATTGTGCGTAATCATTTTCATTTCAATGAGCGGGTCTTTGCACGCCCAGGATTCACTGAATACCGATGACCCCCAGACCTCCTATATTAAGGAGATTGCCCGCGGGTTTTACCAGGATTTGTGGTTTAGCAACAACACGGATCAATATGTTAAATATATGGCGGATGAATACTTTATCCATGATATCGGGGAACGCAAGAATGAGGTGGAGCCTGCCATTGCCCAAAAGGAAATCGCAGATTTTTTCTGGGCCAATGGGGAAATGTCCGGAGAAATCGATTATCAGCTTGTGAATGACGACCTCGTCGGGACGCGCTGGATCTGGCGATATAAACCAACCACCCTTCTCGGCAGGTTTATGGTAGGGGATATTGAGATTCCTATTATTAATGTCTTCCGGATCCGCGAAGGAAAGATTGTTGAGATCTGGAACCATCGTCATGATATCGATACCAATATGACCAACAGATTCCTGCTGAAAGGTTTACTCTATGGGCTGCTTATTGCGATAATACCGCTGGTATGGGCGATATTCCTGCGGCGAAAACTGAAAAAACTACAGCAGTAGGCACCAATTATTTTAATCGCTTTATAAGTCCAAATGAAAGCGACAGGAATTGGTAGTTGTCAATACCTGATTCCTGGTTTCCTATTACGCCAAAATTCAGGCCGGTATCCAGGAGTAATGAATTGTTTAATTCGAATTTATATCCGGCTCCAATTCCTGCAGAATAGCTGAAATACTCGTTTCGCGTAGGATTATTGATTAATTCTGTTTTCGTGGTCGAAAACCCTGGTCCGCCATATGCCATTACATAAGCCCCATTTGGTGAGGTTGATAAATTATACCTGAATTGAAAATTCAGGCCAAATATTTTACTTTTCACCGGATAAAATGAATCACCCTGTGAATCGTAAGAGACAATATTTTTAACTGTCCTGTGCATAAAATAAGGAGCTATTCCCAGTTGAATTCTTGCTGACGTATGGATAAATAGAATCGGGCTGATTTGATACCCTTCTATAAGACCCAGCCCATTGTCAATGGTCAGCTGCGGGGAAGCATACAGGCCAACGGATAATTTAGGCGGTTGGTCTGCTTCTTGTGCCATTATGGGAAATGAGAGCAGTG
>CAYGOW010000521.1:0-698 GCA_964351425.1 uncultured Roseivirgaceae bacterium | reverse complement strand
GAAGACGAATTTTCATTTACTTTTATTTTTACAGACACGGAGCAGACCTATAAGGTTGTAAATATACTCAAATATATAAAGTTATTAATTTGAGATGATTATTTTGAAGGTCGTCAGTAGCCCCGGTAGCTGTTCCTTGCAAAACTGTGCCCCTTCCACTTTATTCTCCGAGAGCTGAAGGACTACATTCAATGCCCGACGAAAATCAGCTCCTTCCAGGTTGCATGCCCTGAAAATCACCCCTGAGAGATCGGAATCCTCAAAGTTCGCATCCCTTAACAGGGCATTTGTAAAGTCTGCTTCGTGCAACTGGCATTTTCCAAAGAACTGTTCAGGCAGTTTCATGCCATAAAATGAACAAAGTGTCATGACACATTCCCTGAAAATAACATCGAACAAGTGGGGATCTGCCTGCTCAAAATGAATGCCTGTCAGCCGGCAAGAGTCAAAAACCACTCCATTAAAAGTGGTCCCGGGCACCTGGAGCATCGTTAAATCACATTGTCTGAATTCACAGGAGGTAAATACATATTTTGCGACATTGCCTTCCTGCCAGTGGCATTGCTCGAATATGCAGTTCTCATAGGTGCCTGCCGGGGGCACATCAGTTTTAGAGTAGGTCTTCCCTTCTACGTATGCGTCCATTTTTTTGAATGTTGTTTCCAGAAAAAATATACAATCAGTCCGGTTAATGTGGC
>CAYGOW010000520.1:1171-2514 GCA_964351425.1 uncultured Roseivirgaceae bacterium | reverse complement strand
CCTATTTCGAGCCCTCCGCCAAGGATTTTATGATCAACTATCGTGTCCGCCATATTGAGGCATTGGTTGAAAAAATGAAGGCAAATGGCGTAACCATTGTTGATGAGATTACGGAGTTTGAGTATGGCAAATTTGTCCATATTATTGACCCGGAAGGTAATGCCATCGAATTATGGGAACCGGTTGATAGTGTCCTGACCAAAATGGGTGGCCCAACAAATCGGTAGTCTAAGCTGTTACTATGGAGATGAAACAATTTATCTCCATAATTCCCCTGCTGCTCATGACTTTTTCTCAAATGATATACGACTTTGGAAAAACCAATGACATCAATGCCTGGCAAATTGTAGACGATGTAGTCATGGGCGGGCGGTCTTCAGGCACCTTTGCACTGGATGAAGAAGGGCATGGGCATTTCAGCGGTGAGGTATCTCTTGAGAATAATGGCGGTTTTTCATCGGTTCGCTACCGGGTGCCGGATATGTCGGTATCACCAAACGATGTCGTACAGATTCGCCTGAAAGGCGACGGCAAAAACTATCAGTTCCGGGTGAAGGAGAATCAAAATGACTATTATTCCTTCATAAATACATTTTCAACTTCCGGCGAATGGGAAACAATTGAAATCCCATTAAATGAATTCTATCCATCTTATCGAGGCAGGAAACTGAACCGCCCCAATTTTGACGGTTCTCAAATTGAAGAAGTTGTCTTTCTCATTGGCAACAAAAAAGAACAATCATTCTCCTTACACATCGATTATATCCGGATCAAATAATCCCGAAAGCCTCTGACTTTCCCCGGCAGGCTTATTCAAACCATCCGAATTTACCATTTACATAAAATAGCCCCGACATACGAGGTCACATGGTTTATTTTACTATTTTCCGGATATGGAGTCTTGGTAATAACCCTGACTGTACCATTTACCTTAATCAATCAACACACATATGGTATTCCTGCCGCTCATTTTGGGCATAATTCTGTTGATCACATTAGTTACCGTGGTCAAACTCGACACATTCATTTCTTTCATGCTGGTTTGTTTGTTCGTGGGATTAACCGGAGGCCTGACCATCACAGAATCCGTTGATGCCATTCAAAAAGGCATTGGCAGCACGTTGGGCTCCCTGGTGATTATCCTGGGCTTTGGCGCCATGTTGGGTAAACTTGTCGCAGAAAGCGGTGCCGCCAATACCATCACCAATTACCTGGTCGCCAAATTTGGCCTGAAGCATATTCAGCTGGCATTGATCGTCACCGGCTTTATCGTCGGGATTCCCATGTTCTACACGGTCGGTTTTGTCATTCTGGTTCCACTGGTCATTGCGATCGCAGCCAAC
>CAYGOW010000520.1:0-1161 GCA_964351425.1 uncultured Roseivirgaceae bacterium | reverse complement strand
ACGCTCATTTATCTGATTCTGATCGCCCCCGTCTTTACCATCGCAGTCCCCACCTTCCTCCCGCTTCTTTTTGTCGGCCTTCCCCTGCTCGCCTCCCTCTCGGTGACACATGGCTTCCTCCCACCTCACCCTGCACCTACGGCCATTGCCGAGATGTACGATGCGGACCTGGGCCTGACCCTGGTATATGGAATCATTTGTGGCATTCCGGCCATCCTGGCGGCAAAATTTCTCTTGAGAAAGACAATGAAGCGCATTCAGCCGGAATACCTGAAAGAATTCGTAGCTGAAACGGATGATCGCTTCAAAATTCCTTCGGTAGGTATTGCCCTGTTCGTTGCGTTGCTTCCGGTATTATTAATTGGTGGCGCTTCTATTCTCCAGTTAATTATTGTGCAAAATGCACTGGTTGACATCCTAGGCAACCCATCGATCGCCATGCTGGTGTCAGTCCTTGCCGCCATTTATTTTCTCGGGATACGGACCGGGAGAAAGATGACCGAGATTATGAAAATCCTTTCTGCCGCCGTATCAGGCGTAGCCATGGTGCTGCTCATCATCTCAGGTGCCGGTGCACTGAAACAGATTATGATTGCCACGGACATTAGTGTCCAGCTTGGTGATGTCTTGAGTAACCTGGGAATGCCCCCGCTGATCATGGCCTGGGTAATTGCCGCCTTAATCCGTGTCAGTGTAGGGTCAGCGACTGTAGCCGGACTCACCGCCGGAACGATTATGGTACCCCTGATAGGGAGCACCGGAGTCTCGCCCGAATTGCTGGTATTGGCAACCGGAGCAGGAAGTATCACATTCTCCCATATTAATGACGGAGGCTTCTGGCTCTATAAGGAATATTTTAATGTGAGCATTAAAGAGACTTTACTCTCCTGGACAGTGATGGAAACGACTGTTTCCATTGTCGGATTGCTTTGTGTACTTCTTTTAAACCTGTTTATCTAAATGACTATCGAACAACGACTACTCGAATTGGGTCTTGAGTTACCACCGGCCCCTCCGCTCGGCGGGGTGTATAAACCCGTCATCATCTCCGGAAATATGTTGTATGTTTCCGGACAAGGACCGGTCCGCAACGACTCCTCCCTGATCACAGGCAAACTGGGCATTGACCTGGAGGTGGATGCAGGTTACCTGGCTGCCAGA
>CAYGOW010000519.1:0-2521 GCA_964351425.1 uncultured Roseivirgaceae bacterium | reverse complement strand
TCAGTACCGGGATGAAAATAAACGTACCCGTTTTCTCAATTTGAAGATTATGGGAACTCCCGACGATTATTCCATTTCGCTCGGCAAAAAAGAGTAAATCTGCCAGTCGAACTTTTATTTTGCATAGGCATCATTATGTCAGTGGATCATTTACGGCTACGGTCCTACTCAAAAATCCGAATGTCACTTGACAAAAGGCAGTGTCTGCGTGGCTATTTCCAGTTCTTCATTGGTAGGAACCACCAAAATCTTCACTTTACTTTCTGCCCCCTCAATCGCGCGAATTCCTTTCTGATTATCCTTATTTAATTTCGGATCAAGTACGACACCCAGGATAGCCAGGCCGTCGCAGACTTTATCTCTGATAAAGTCGCTGTTTTCTCCTACACCGGCGGTGAAAATCAGGGCGTCTAATCGACCTAACGAAGCTGCATAAGCCCCGATATATTTCCTGATGCGGTAGACATACATGGCAATGGCAAGAATGGCAGCAGGGTCTTGTTGTTGGTACCGATCAATAACATCACGCAAGTCATTATTGCCAGTAAGTCCTTTCAGGCCACTTTCCTTGTTGAGCAGATGGTCAATTTCATCAATCGTTATGTTCATGTATTTCACAAGGAATAAGATCAGTGACGGATCAATATCCCCACTTCTCGTCCCCATAATCAAACCCCCCAATGGCGTTAAACCCATGGAGGTGTCTATGCTTTTCCCGTCCTTAATGGCAGTGATACTGCAGCCATTCCCCAAGTGAATGGAAATGGCATTAAAATGGGTGAGTTCTTTCGATAAAAACCGGGCAGCTTCTTTGGTGACAAACTGATGTGAAGTGCCATGAAACCCATATGCCCTCAGCCCTTCTTCTTTGTAAAACCATTCCGGAATAGCATAGCGAAAAGCATAATCCGGCATGGTTTGGTGAAAGGCTGTATCGAATACCGCCACCTGTATCGCATCGGTAAAAAAGGAAGCCGCCACTTCAATCCCTTTGATATTGGCGGGATTATGCAATGGCGCCAGATAAGAAAGCTTTTTAAGGTCTTCCAATACTTCACTGGTAACAATGATTGGTTGGGAGAATTTTTCACCCCCATGGACAACACGGTGACCTACGGCAACTATCTCAGAGGTATTACCAATCGCGCCCCATTCGGTATCCAGCAAGAGGGAGACGATTTTCTTTAAACTTTCTAAGTGATCCGCAATTATTGCGCTGATCTGATTCGTCTTTTTTGTGCCATCCGACTGACTGATCCTATGTGTAATAACACTAATTTCTTCCCCTATCTTCTCTACCGAACCGGATACCAGCACGGATTTTTCCGGCATTTCAAAAAGTTGATATTTCAGTGAAGAACTTCCGGCATTAAGTACTAATATTTTCATTTCTGAATTTTGAGTTCTAATTATTCTGTGCCTGGATTGCGGTTATAATGACCGTATTGACAATATCAGTGACTGTACAACCCCGGCTAAGGTCGTTGACAGGCTTATTTAAACCTTGCAGCACCGGACCAATGGCCACAGCCCCGGTTTCGCGTTGTACCGCTTTGTACGTATTGTTTCCTGTATTTAAATCGGGAAATATCAGTACGGTGGCTCGGCCGGCTACTTGGGAACCAGGTACTTTTATTTCTCCTACCTCAAGATCAACCGCCGCGTCATATTGCAAGGGCCCCTCGATCTTAAGGTCAGGTTTCTTTGCGATTACTATTTCTGTTGCCTCTCGTACTTTTTCCACATCGGCGCCTTTCCCAGATTTACCGGATGAATAGGATAGCATGGCCACTCGTGGTTCAATACCAAATGCCTTGGTGGTATTTGCTGTGGCAATGGCTATTTCAGCCAGCTCAGAAGCATTAGGATTCGGGTTGATGGCACAATCGGCATAAGCCAGTACACGGTCCTCCAGGCACATAAAAAAGAGTGATGAGACGATGGTATACCCGGGTTTTGTTTTTACAAACTGCAGTGCGGGCCGGATCGTGTGTTGGGTGGTGTGCATGGCGCCCGATACCATGCCATCAGCATCACCCTGGTAGACCATCATGGTGCCAAAGTAAGAAACATCCAACATGGCATCCGCTGCCATTTCTCTCGTTATTCCTTTTTCTTTACGGAGGGCAAAGAATGAATCGACATAGAAGTCGAATTTCCTGCACTTCTCAGGCTCAATAATGTGAATATTATCTTCATTCAGATTGAGTCCCATCATCAGGATTTTCTTTTCAATCTTTTGCTTCGAGCCCAATAGGGTTAATTGCACAATATCCTGAGCAACTAAAATCTCAGCAGCTTTTAATATCCGCTCATCTTCCCCTTCGGGTAAAACAATATGTTTCTTCGAGGATCTGGCTTTTTGTGTCAGGATATACTGAAACATCCTCGGCGTCATACCTCTTGACTCTATCTTGCTGGTTCGATTCTCCAGCTGCTCCATATTGACATACTCGTCAAATAATCGCAGACTGGCATGAATTTTAGCTGTATTATCCGGTGTAATGTACGCGCGAATCTG
>CAYGOW010000518.1:0-2528 GCA_964351425.1 uncultured Roseivirgaceae bacterium | reverse complement strand
GTGCCATTTGTCATTCTGATAATGGTGCCAGTCAGGCACCGGCTCCGTTTCAGTTAGCCATGTTAAGCCCTAAAAGTGTGGTGTCATCCCTGGAGACGGGTAAAATGCAGGCACAAGGTTCGTTGCTGAGCAAAGAGGAAAAAATTGCCATCGCAGAATTGATTACTCAGAAAACCTACAACCCGGAAAAGACATCCCTGGATTATTGTACGGATAATGACAATTGGGAGAGCCAGGTACAATACAGCGGTTGGGGAGGCAATAAAAAAGGAAGTGGTTATATACCTGGAGACATTGCAGGGTTAAGTAAAGAGACCGTTCCCGGCCTGAAATTGAAATGGGCATTTGGGTTTGACGGTGGAGGAAATACCCGTACGAAGCCAACGATCATCGGGAATCACATGATATTTGGCAGTGAATTTGGTGAGGTGTTTTGTCTGAATCGTACCACCGGCTGTGCCAAATGGATGTTTGAAGCGGATGCCAATATACGCGGAGGTATCGCAGTAAGTGAAGATATCAATGGAAAACCCATAGTGTACTTTGCTGATTTTAGCAGCAATACTTATGCGGTCGATGCGGCAAACGGGGAATTGATTTGGCGGGTGATGGCCCGGGATAACGGGAATAATGCCGTTACAGGTACGCCTGCTTATCATGACGGCATTCTCTATGTTCCACTGACTTCTATGGAAGTGGTTACAGCAGAGAATGAAAAATTCGAATGTTGCAAATCCTCCGGTCAGGTGGTGGCACTGGATGCACAGACAGGGGATGTTGTCTGGCGACACCGTGTGGTGCAGGAAGCTGCCGAGGAACATGGCGTGAACCGGGTGGGTACCAAAAGATATGGGCCTTCCGGGGCTCCGGTCTGGAGCAGTCCGACCGTGGACACAAAACGAAATTTATTATATTTTGGCACCGGTGAGAATTATTCGAATCCTCCCACGGCTACTTCTGACGCTATTCATGCCCTTGATCTCAAAACCGGGGAGGTAAAGTGGATTTATCAGGCCACCAGTAAGGATGCCTACATATCCGCTTGTACCGAAGGGGGTGCAAATTGTCCCGATCCGTCAGGTCCGGATGTTGATTTCGGAATGGCACCTCTTTTGACTACGCGAACAGATGGGAAAGAAGTCCTGGTCGTGGGACAAAAATCGGGTGTTGTTCATTGCCTGGACCCGGACAATGGGAATGTTCTGTGGAAGAACCGGATCGGCCGTGGTGGTGCGCTCGGTGGAATTCACTGGGGCATGGCGACCGATGGAAAAGCGGTCTACGCCGCCAATTCTGATTGGTATCCTTATGGAGGTGATTCTACATTCCAGGCGAATCCCGGCTTATTCGCTCTGGATGTAATGACTGGGGATGTCATCTGGAAGAATACGACAGATCCTGCCCTTTGTGAAGGAAGAGAGGGTTGTTATAATTCCAATTCTGCAGCCCCTACGCTTATTCCTGGTGTTGTGTTTGCCGGTAGCCTTGACGGGCATGCAAGGGCATACGATGCAGCATCCGGCGATATCCTTTGGGAATATGATACCAGGAAGCCATTCGAAACCATCAACGGCGTTGAGGGCAAAGGAGGATCTATTGACGGACCGGCACCGGTTGTTGTTGACGGCATGGTGTATTTCAATAGCGGCTATGCGCTATTTGGCGAAATGCCCGGCAATGTGCTGCTCGCGTTTTCTGTTGAATAGTATTTTTGGTCTTACTTTGTGGCAGGTGTGAGTTGGTTCCCGTATTCCTCTTCCATCTGCATATGTTGCTGCCAGAAACCCTGACAGGGGATGCCATTCAGCAGGTCCCGGAGAATATTCAAGTGTGTATGCCAGCCGGCCATGATTCCGATACGGATATCTCGGTCCTTATCCAGCTTCTTGTGTGTGAGGGTCAACAGAACTTCGTTACCCTGTTCTTTCAGCGTTATGGTAACATCGCTGTTTTCCCAGAACAAAGACAGCTTATGGGGAGGGTCAATCTCAGTCACCCTGGCCGATGATTTGGAAGGCTGATCATACTCCTTGTATTTCTCCGGAGCGGGATCTGGTTGTTCGGAAAGTGAATTGTTGTCGAAATGGAATTCTATCTTCCCTTCTTTTTTAAGTTCCATCGGACCGGATGCAAACCATTTACCACGGAGTTCCGGATCGGTAAGATATTTCCAGACACGATCAATGGGGCCGGGCAATATTCGTTCAAAGACTAATGTATCAGGTGTAATGAGTTTTCCAAAATCGTTCATGAGCAGGAGGGTTAGCGTTTCTTTTTATCTTCTTCCTTTAATAAGTCTTCCAGCCTGTTGAGGCGCTGGTTCCAGAAATTCTGGTACTGATTAACCCATTCTGCCACCTGATGCAGACCCGCGAGTTCGGCCTGGCAATACCGTTCACGACCCACTTGCAGGAAGGAGATAAGCCCGCATTCCTGGAGGATTCGTAAATGTTTTGATACGGCGGGACGGCTAATGTCAAAATGACCTGCCACCTGGTTGACCGGTAACGCTTCCTGTGATAATAACC
>CAYGOW010000517.1:0-2535 GCA_964351425.1 uncultured Roseivirgaceae bacterium | reverse complement strand
TCACCGTCCATCATAGCTTTCTTTGACCACCGAAGCCATGGCGTAGGTGGTTGCGAAGATGGGAGCGTCTACGCTGCGGCTGTCATAGCCAACATGGTGACGGAGCTTGGTGCTTCTCATTCTTTGTCATCCTGGGGCTGAAGCTGCCTTATGCAGGTACAGAGCCCGGGATCTCCTTTTCATAGTTAGTGGATCCTGGGCTCTGTTCGCATTGCTCACAGCCCCAGGATGACAGGGAGGGGCGAAGCCGTAGCTTGTTGGCAGACTGCTAAGGCATTCAAATCACTTTTTAAGGAATTCAACAATTTCCTTCGCAGCATTATCCGAGGCACGGCCGATATCCAGGGTTTGCCAAATTTCTTCATAGCTATCAAGAATTTCCTGCCTTCTTTCTGCATTCTCAAGCATATCTGTAATTTCAGCATCTAACCGACCAATAGTCATATCATCCTGGATCAATTCCGGCACGACTTCCTTCTGCGCCACCAGATTGACCAGGGAGATATAAGGTACCCTGATCACACGTTTGGCAATAGCATAGGAAACCGGACTCGTTTTATAAACAACCGCCTGCGGTACACGAAATAAGGCTGTCTCCAGGGTAGCAGTGCCGGATGTAACAACTGCCGCATCCGCATGGTCCAGAAGGTCATACGTTCGGCCATCATAACTGAAAACATTCGAATGACTTTCTACCGCGCCATATTCAGTCTTCGCTAAATTATCAACCGTAGCAAGCAGGAAAGACCAGTCAGGATGCCGGGCCACCAATCGCTCCATCACCGGCAAAATACGCCTGATTTCCTGCAGACGACTGCCAGGCAATAACGCAATGATGGGCGTTTTCTTCTCAGGTAAATCCGCTGTTTCGGTTTGATGATCCTTTACTGCATCCAATACGGGATTCCCAACATAGGCAACTTCCATCTGAAATTTCCGATAGAATTCCTTTTCAAACGGGAGAATACAAAGCATTCTGTCTGTCAGTTTTTTTATCTTCCACCCCCGTTTTTGATTCCAGGCCCATATTTTTGGCGAAATGTAGTAGATCACCGGAATCCCTTTCTTTTTGGCAAAGGCAGCCACTTTAAGATTAAACCCGGCATAGTCAATCAACACAATGGCATCCGGCTGAAAGGCATCAATGTCCTCTTTGCAGGTACGCAGGCGCCTGCGAATGACATTCAGGTTCTTCACTACTTCCCAGAACCCCATGAACGCCATCTCCTCGTAGTGGACAGTCAATTGCATTCCAGCTTTTCGCATAGCCCCACCGCCAAAGCCACGGGCCTGCAGAGAAGAGTCAAGCAGCATCAGGGAACGGATCAGCTTTCCTCCATGAAGGTCTCCTGATCGCTCGCCTGCTATGAAATAAAGTTTCATGAGTTATTCGCCGTAATATTCGACGAAGTTACGTGGCGTTTCATACAGTTTGATGCAATGCAGTTTTCCTGTCTTGGTAATGCCTGGCAACGTTCTTTCCAAAATGCGCCAAATTTCAATCACCAGATTTTCCGTACTTGCCATTTTACCCTGCATAAAAGGGACATCCAGGTTAATGTTCTTATGATCCAGTGCATCAATCACCTCTTTGTTAATCAACAGGCTTAGTTTTTTAAGATCCACTACGAAGCCTGTATCAGGATCCGGCTGGCCCTTGACGGTTACAATCAATTCGAAATTGTGCCCATGCCAGTTCTCATTGGCACATGGACCAAATACTTCCTGGTTCTTTTCTTTAGACCAGTTGGGGTTATACAATTTATGGGCAGCGTTAAAATGTTCCTGCCGGCTGATATAAACCATCATTTCTCCTTCAGATTCAGGTGCAAATATAGGAAATGGGAAACAAACGCATGATCTTTTTAATCTATGCCTTATTCCCGTAATTTGTAGAAAAAGAGATTTATGATCATTGTAACTGGTGCAGCCGGCTTTATTGGCAGTCGTTTGATCAAACGGCTGAATGCGGATAATTTCAAAAATATTGTTGCGGTAGACAAATTTGGCGACCCAAAAAAAGAGCGGAATCTGGAAGACCTGGATATCCACTTACGGGTCAACAGAGAAGATTTTATTGACTGGCTGGACCAGCAGTATGAAGAAGTCGAATTCATTTTTCATATCGGCGCCAAAACGGATACCACGTTATTTGATAAAGCCTTGTTAAAAGAGCTCAATACGGATTACACACGAGATGTATGGGTACGCTGTGTTGGGTATCATATTCCGCTGGTATATGCTTCTTCTGCCGCCACCTACGGTCTTGGAGAATATGGATACAAAGACGACGAGTCGCTCATCCCAAAATTACAGCCCTTAAACCCATATGGCCAATCCAAACAGGACTTTGACGTTTGGGCACTGGAGCAGGAGGAGCAACCTTTTTTCTGGGCAGGCCTTAAGTTTTTCAACGTATATGGACCACACGAAGACCATAAAGGACGAATGGCTTCTGTTATTTGGCACGCCTTTCACCAGATATCGGATACAGGAAAAATGAAGCTGTTTCGTTCGCATAACCCGGAGTACAAA
>CAYGOW010000516.1:0-2543 GCA_964351425.1 uncultured Roseivirgaceae bacterium | reverse complement strand
CTAAACTGCCGTACGTGCAAACGTACCGGGGGTTCGAATCCCCCTCTCTCCGCCTGCGCAAAAAAGGAGTTGGCTTTGGGCCAACTCTATTTTGCTTCGGCGGACGGAGTCCGCCAATTAAGGGTGAACCAATTTGCCGATCGTAACGCCCGGAAGGGCGTTTTTGATTTAGAATGGATGACCGTTCTTGATGCATTGTCATCCTGGGGGAGATCGGGGAATCTTGTGTCCGCCTAGGGCGGGCTATAGGGGTGTTACACCCCCCTGCCATAAAGCAACACTCGCGTGTGCTATATGGCATTGCCCCCCTCCAGGGGGGACGAAAGTACTTACTGGTCCTGTAGCTCAACTGGATAGAGCAACTGCCTTCTAAGCAGTAGGTTCGGGGTTCGAGTCCCTGCAGGATCACTTTTTCTATGGAAGACCAATTTTCCCACTGCAGGGACGAGAAGCCTGTCCCGGGCTTGACCCGGGAACTCCCTGCAGGATCACGTTTTCCCGCCATAGCCTTCACTGACCGCCGAAGCCTAGGCGAAGGTGGTAACGAAGTCGGAAACCAAGCATGTAAAATCTAATGTTTACCTGCCGGTTCCCAAATCAAGCGTATAAACGTACTGAGCCTTTCATTTTCCCTGTTCACAGGGATGCCACCCACGATGCCTACCAAAATATTCTCCGCTATTCCAATACGCATCTGAGGCCGTATGGTCATATCAAAGTCGGATTGTTCAATTGACTTATTAAATTCCACTCCGATAAAATTTCGCGTTCCGGTAATCATATAGTGAAAGCTGGTATTTATATCGTACCTCCAGTGAAGCTGATCCGATTTAAACAGCTGCTCAATAACGGGTCCCGTGTAAATAAGCGAATGAAAGTTGTTTCCCCAGCGTTTTGCCATGACCAGGAAAGGGTTGTATACATTCCCTTTGATTAGCGGATCTCCGAAATTCCGGAAATCGGAAAGCTCAAATTCATTGATGTAACCCAGCGCCATTGAGGTGGCAATTCGTTCGTTGACAAAGAATGACCACTGTGCCGCAAGCTTGAGGCTATTGATTTTACTGGATGGAATGGAATCGAGGTCAGAGCCGTTTGTGGGCGCATAAATCGTTAGAGGTAATTCGACTTCCAATCCAAGCCTGTCAACCGGAGCCCATTCGTATTCAATTAAGGCTTCATAGGAATCAAACCTTAACCTGTCGGTAAGTCCTAATCCAATATTCCACTCTTTCTCCCCCTTTCGAGCACCTAAATCGCGTATCAAATCAATATATAGTGGCTCTGCGTGTAAAACTTTATCCGGCTCGTACGCATCTTCCACTTGCTGGATATATATACTGTCTTTTTCAATATTTGAAATTTGTGCGAAGGCATTAATAGACGTTACCAGCAACACCACTGGTAGTAGTAATTTATTGTACATTATCTGATTTGTTGATTTTTGAAACTAATTGAATTCCGGAGCCAATGGTCCGGTTACGATATAATCATCAAATCAGTATTTGGGAGGAGGAACGGTAATTTGGTGGAAACCTGTTAAGAGATCGAATGTATGATCATAATTCGATTTTTTCTGAAAAATCGGCAAACAAATAGATAGGCGGGTATTTACCACTGGGCTAAACCACTTGTCACTCTGAGAATTGCTATTTTTTTTGGACTGATCCTCGGTATCCGGATCATCGTGCTCTTTAAATACATCACCATATCCCAATATTTTCTCAATGACCAATTCGATAATACTTTCCTGATCATTGATAGACAAATCTTCAGCAATATGTGATGGTGTCGAATCAACCGCATCGATGCTGATGTTGAGCAAGTAAAGTCCAAGCAGGCCACAAAATACTTCAGAAAAAATGCTATTACGTATATAGCCTAACATTAGTCTTCAATTTTATGAATTCACAATGGGAGCAATAATTATCTTAAGCGCTGTTAGCATAATAACGAAATTAACGATTATATATTTAGAATATTGCTTGATGTAAAATGCATGCATAAAAATTACTTTGTCAAACCGCAAATAATACGGCTCTTGTCCTACTTGATCATATTAAACCACTAATCAACAGTGCATTTTTCAAAAATTCCTGGAATTAGCTTCAGAGCCCTGTGGATATTGCTCAAACGACGAGTCCTCATTTCGGGCAATGTGGGAAGATATCCAGCCAGTCAACTTTTTCGCTAATTATCGAGTGAAAGTTTAGTCTGCTCTGACAAAACCACTAATTGATCCGGGAACAACACAAGGCAAATAGAACCAGGTTTCTTAACTCAGAGATATCATCCACGTTTAAAAGCCAGCAGTGTAAACAACTATTCCGAAAATTCTTCGGACAGTCAAGAAGCTTCCTCCATTTCAGGAAAGTTTTTCTGTCCAATTCAATGACTTTTCCAGTTTCCACAAAGAAGTCAATCAAAGAACCCGTTGAATGAAGCATTTGGTTACATAAAGGATAAACAACTACATTGAATAGCCAGCACTTTCTAAAACCGGTAAAAAAATAAAAAAGACCCGGAAGGCAATAATGCTTGTG
>CAYGOW010000515.1:0-2545 GCA_964351425.1 uncultured Roseivirgaceae bacterium | reverse complement strand
CAGACATGTCGAATGCGTCTGGTCTGAGGGGTGTATTTTCTGCACTTCCTACGTGATCATCACCTATGTCTTCGATGTCAAATTGGGTACTCGACATAATTTCTTGGGGTTTCATATAATGTTATTTTTATATCAATCTTTGTATCAATTTGATCACGCAGGAGATTGTAGATAACCACGGCTATATTTTCAGCGGTTGGGTTTAGCTCCTTAAAATGTTCCACATCCAGGTTCAAATTTTTGTGATCAAATTCACTTGTGACGTGCTTTTTGATGAGATCACTTAGTTCCTTCATGTCAAAGACGTAACCGGTACGTTCATCCACTTCTCCTGCCAGCCGAACGATCAACTCATAGTTGTGACCGTGGTAGTTGGGGTTATTGCATTTTCCAAAAACACGTTTATTCGTTTCATCATCCCATTCCGGATTATGAAGCCTGTGCGCGGCATTAAAGTGTTCGTGTCTGTATACGGCTACTTTCATCGATTGTTTTAACATTTAGTTTAACAAATGGTTCCGAATTGTTAAACAAAATACAAGTATAGTAAGAAATCGACGAATATTATGGTATCAGTTGTAACTCCTTTTTCTGGGATGCGTTATTAGCTATCTTTGTTTTCCTTTAAAATTGGATATGACGTTTGATCAGATAAAGAAAAAATTGACCAGTTACAAAGAGGAAGGGAGGACACTTTTTACAACGTCCTCGTTCCAGTCGCATAGCCTGGTCATGCTCCATATCATTAGCCGGATCGACCCTACCATTCCGGTCATATTTATCAATACCGGCTATCATTTTCCTGAAACGGTGGCCTTTAAGGACGAGGTATCTGAGCGGTTTGGGCTGACCACGACGGATTTGCATTCTTCTACCCCAAAATACATGCAAAGGGATGCCGACGGAAGGCTTCTTTTTACCTCGGATCCGGATCATTGCTGTTATCTGAACAAAACGCAGCCGGTTGATGGGTTATTGCGTAAATATGATGTTTGGATCAATGGGGTTCGGGCAGACCAAAGTGCGGTTCGTCGTGCAATGAAAGTTGAGCAGCCTGCACCACATGGAACGATCAGGTTCCATCCTGTACTGGATTGGGATGCCAGAATGATTTATGCCGATCGTAAGGAATTTGACCTGCCCAAACATCCGCTGGAAGATAAGGGCTATATGAGTATCGGTTGCGAGCCGTGTACACGTCGCGTTGACCCTGAAATGATGGAGCGCGAGGCACGATGGTACGGAATGAATAAAGTAGAATGCGGGCTGCATACAGACCTGGTAAAGAATTAATGGAGTATGAAAGTAATCGTATTTGGAGGTGCAGGATACATCGGGACGGAACTCGTTTCCAATCTGGAAAAACGGGATGATGTCAGTGAGATTATTGTTTATGACAACCTGAGCAGGTCCAATTTCAATCTTTTTTTAGGGTCTTCTTTTTCCCGGAAATCCAAAGTTAAATTTGTCAAGGGAGAATTACTGGATTCCAGGAATTTACGGAAGGTATTGACGGGGGCAGATGTTGTCTATCACCTGGCGGCAAAAGTTACGACACCCTTTGCGAATACAGACCCCCACTTTTTCGAACAGGTCAATCACTGGGGTACCGCGGAATTGGTCTATGCCATTGAAGAAAGTCATGTAAAGAAGGTGATATATACGAGTAGTACAGGGGTATACGGATCGTCAAAAAAAGAAATTGATGTTCAGACAGTCCCTAATCCGAAAACATTTTACGGAACATCAAAACTTCGTGGTGAGGAACATGTGAGGCGTTTGAATGAATCTGTTGAAACCTATATCATCCGATGTGGCAATGTCTATGGGTTTAATCCGAGTATGCGTTTTGATGCGGTGATCAATAAGTTTGTTTTTGAAGCTAATTTCAACAGGCAGGTTCAGATACATGGCGACGGACGGCAGCATCGGGCATTTATTCATATCAGAAATGTAGCCGCCGGGTTGAGCCGCATTCTGGATGGTGGAGTGACGGGGGGAACCTATAACCTGGTAGACAGAAACCTTACCGTTCTGGATATTGTAGACACCTTGAAAATGCAGATTCCGGATCTGGAATTTATTTTCATCAACCAGCATTTGACCCTTCGTCAGCTCAAGGTCAAGCAAGATGAAAGCCTGTCAAAAGCACTTGGATTAAAAAATGATATGGAATTTAAAGATGAGCTGAAGGAATTCCTGGGATGTTTCAGCTTTTGATTTACCCACACGGACTGCATATTGCATTTTAGTAGGTTTCTACGTCAAGCACATTATTTTGACTACTTACGTTTTTATCGAGGTATGCACCGAATACATACCCGAGTGCTAGTCCCAACGGCAACCCAAACCCAAGGAGCCCGAAATTACCCGTACCAATACCCAGGGCGGTTCCAATAGGTAAACCAAATACACCCATTCCCAGAACCAGCCACATCTTTCGATGATAATTCCTGGGAAACATTCTAAGTTCTTTTGTGGAGATTTTTAATACGTTATTTTTCACTTCCCGAATACACGAACGTAATTCGCGGCCTGTAGCATC
>CAYGOW010000514.1:0-2561 GCA_964351425.1 uncultured Roseivirgaceae bacterium | reverse complement strand
CATCAACATTCATGACCATGACCTGCATGCCCAGGTTTTGCGCGGCTTTTTGTGTACTAAGGCGGGTCCTGAGACTGGGATTAAGGAATAATAAACCGAGTGTCTTTCGATGGCCGCGGGAGGACGAAAAAGGATCCTGCTTAAACCTCAGTGCTGATTCAACAAGTGCGTCTACCGAGTTTACATCCTGCAGGCTTATAAAATTTTTCATGCTTCTTTTAATGAATCTTCAAAACAGTCAACAAATCGCTCTGCTTCACTTTCCTGAAGTGAAAGCGGGGGTAATAACCGTATTACGTTAGGATTTGAGGCAACACCCGTTAATATATGATGTTTTTCCAATAATTTTTTTCTGATATCCTTGATGGGGCGGTCGAGTTCGATGCCAATCATCAACCCTTTTCCCCGCACAGACCGGACGCCGGAAAGGGAAAGAAGGGCGTCCATCCATTGGTTTCCCAGTCGACTGGCATGTGGAATAAGATCTTCTTCTTTTATTACTTCCAGTACGGCTAATCCGGCCGCACAGGCGAGGTGATTTCCCCCAAAGGTAGTGCCTAGCATACCGTAACTTGCCTCCACTTTTGGTGAAATGAGTACACCGCCAATAGGGAAACCATTTCCCATTCCTTTTGCAATTGTTACCAAATCAGCCTCAATTCCACTATTTTGATGGGCAAAGAATTTCCCTGTTCGTCCGTATCCGGACTGCACTTCATCCAGGATAAGCACTGTATCATACGAAGTGCAAAGTTTGCGTAGCTCCTTTAGAAATGAGTTCGTCGGGACATTGATGCCGCCAACTCCCTGAATACCTTCAATAATAACAGCCGCCACATTTCCCTTGGATAGCTCATGTTGCACAGCCTCCGTGTCACCGAAATCCAGCATGGCTACATTGGAAAACTCATCCATGGGAGAGCGGTATTTTGGATTATCTGTTACGGATAAGGTTCGGGAGGTCCTGCCATGAAAGGAATTATGAAAGGCAACTAATCGCGTCTTTCCGGTATGAAATGAAGCGATTTTCAATGCGTTGTCATTCGCTTCTGCCCCGGAATTGCATAGAAAAAGGGAATGATCGGTATAGCCCGACTGCTCGCCTAATTCGGAAGCAAGCTGTTCCTGCAGGCTGTTGACAACCGAATTACTGTAATAAGGAAGTTTCTTTAGCTGGTTGGTGATCCGCTCATTAAAGCGGGGGTGATTGTGACCGATGGAGATTACTGCATGTCCGCCATACAGATCGAGGTATTCAATTCCGCTTCGATCAAAGACATGCGTGCCTTTGCCATAGACCAGTTCAATAGGTTGTAATGGATAAACGTCAAAGAGCTTCATTCTTACTTTTCATTTGGTGGATTCTGTTAAAGGAGGTGACAAGACCCTTGATAAGTGCAAAACTAAGTCCGTGGTGTTCCATTTCATTTAATCCGGCAATGGTGCATCCCTGTGGGGTTGTTACTTTATCTATTTCCTGTTCCGGGTGACTATGCTCCTGGGTGAGGAGGGAAGCCGCACCCATACAGGTTTGAACGGCAATTTTTTGTGCGTCCTGAGCATCAAATCCAAGTTGTACCCCTCCCTGTGTGGTGGCACGGATAAACCGCATCCAAAAGGCAATCCCACTTGCACAAACCACGGTAGCTGCTTGCATCAGTTCTTCCTCGATCAGCAGTGTCTGGCCAACACAACCGAATATCGACTCCACTTCGGCCAGGACAGCTTCCTCGGCCCCATTATGGGCCATACATGTCATGGACTGACCGACGGCTACAGCGGTATTGGGCATGGCGCGTACAATCCGGAAAGGACCTTTGACCTGAGAGGCTATATCTGAAATTGATACAGCAGTTATTACGGAAACGAGTACATGTTTTTCAGGGTCCAGGGCCGGCTGAATTTCTTCCAGCAAATTGGATAATTGCCCGGGTTGTACTGCCAGAATAATGATGCTTGCATTGGCTACTGCTTCTGAATTATCGGCAGATACCTGAATGACATCACTTTGCATTGACTGTATCACGGATGGCTTGCGTCGGGTCAGGTACAATTTCCTGTTCTCAAGAAACCCTGAATCACGCAGTCCTTTACCAATGGCTATTCCGAGGTTGCCCGCACCAAGTATGGCGATATTTGTTTGCTTTTCCATAGTCTAAAAATAACTTGATTTAAGCCCCAGTCCGGCTTCTTCCGGAAATCCAAAAACCAGATTCATATTTTGTACGGCCTGGCCTGAGGCACCCTTTAACAGGTTGTCAATAATGCTAGTCACCAGCAAGGTTTGCTCATGTACCTGAACATGGATCATGCACTTATTGGTATTTGCTACTTGTTTCAGGTGTATGGGGTCACGGGAAATGTAGGTAAAGGGATGGTCCTTGTAAAATCGCTCATACAGGGAAATGGCATCTTCTTGCGTTCCCTGGAATTCTGTATGGGCAGAAACATATATTCCACGGGTAAAATCACCTCGTATTGGAATGAAAATCAGCTTGCCACTATGGTGAGAAAAGGCATGAATCGTTTCCTTGATTTCAACAAGGTGTTGATGGGTAAAC
>CAYGOW010000513.1:1651-2562 GCA_964351425.1 uncultured Roseivirgaceae bacterium | reverse complement strand
GAAAGCGGAATGATGCCACGTGTCGTGATCTCCTCAATCATCGATTTTCCTTTCATAATTTGCATTAAATTTCCACAGAATCCAAACAACAAAAATCATGACCAATACACTCATTGTGCTGGGGAAAAGAAAGTCGATTTTATCGCTGGTTGTAAAAAAATTGAAAGTCGCATGCCAGAGGATGACCGGTAATAAAACCCAGTTTGACTGCTTAGCCAGCCAGCCTAAAAGAATTGAACCAAAAGCTAAGCCCACCAGCCAGCCTGCTGTTCCGCCGATCCCCATATTTGTAAAGTCTTTGTCATAAAGAAACAACGGTATATGCCAAAGTGCCCACACCAGCCCGGTCAGGAGGGAGGCGATTCTCGTCGTATACCTTTTGGCGAGTTCCGGTAACAGAAACCCACGCCAACCGCCTTCTTCTCCTAATCCATAAAATACGCACCAGACACTCCATATGACCAGCGGATTTGTGAAGGGAATTTTCGCATTCATTCCTATGAGTCGCCAATCAATCCATTCTCCCTTAAACAGTCCAAGGAAAACTAGTGGAACTAAAAAGAAAAGGACCGGCATCCCTAATCCGAGGAGTACCCACTTCAGGCGGACTGTCGAGACTATTTTTTCAGAGAAATAATTCTTGATCCCTGCTGTTCCATGAAGGATAAAAGTCGTTAAAAGGGCACTCAGGAATGGGCCAAATCCGCCAATCAGGTGTAACCAATCGGAATGGTGCCAGGGAACGGAGAAGTGACTAGCCAAAACATTGGGAAGCCAAATCATCCAGGAAATGGCGTAGGAGAATATTACGAAAGCGATTACTTTTTTCCATTTCATCATTCCGTACTGATCAGGTCATAAAATAAGACGGCATCAGAACCTATCCGTAAACCAGATGTTATGGTTGGCCG
>CAYGOW010000513.1:0-1641 GCA_964351425.1 uncultured Roseivirgaceae bacterium | reverse complement strand
TCGGTTAAATGATCAGTCTCACACCCCCCAGATCTTCCACTTTATAGGGGAAGTGATCACCTGGTGAACCAATGAACATGAAGTTGATGGGTATTTTCCATTCTTTCGAAAGTTTGTTAATCAACTCGGGACCGAAGTGCTCATTTAACTCAATAAACTCGATTTTGATGGATGGGTATTCCCTGTCCACCACATCTATGTCGTTTCTGAATTGTTTGGTAATCGTATTCCCATTTTTACGAGCCGTTACTATTTTCAGCTTTTTTGTATGTTCATTTTTGGTGATGTATAGCATTACTTTATTTAGCGTTGCCACGTCATCATCCTTGGTGAAATAGACGAATTCCTGAGAATTAATTTCATTTATAACCGAAAGGATTCTCTTATCCGTTTTTGAAACCAGATTTTTAAAGGGGTCAAAAATTGAGTGGATTAATTTTAATAAGAATTTCAATAAAACCGTTCTGTTCAACATAACGGCAATGAAGACAATGGCAGGAATAAAATATTCAAGGAAGACCGATAAATTACTTGCGACGCCATCTTTTGGTTTCATTAACAGATTTCCTGCTAAAGCAATGATGACGGCTACGATGGCAATTACAATCGCCAACCAACTGGCCTTTTCTGGGCGTGGCAGCCGGTTTCTTTTGACTTTCAATAAAATATTACCAATACCAAAAAGGGCCATTACGGACAAAAAGGAAATAGTATACACACCGGCCAGGAGCTTTACTTCTCCTTTGGTGATCAGCAGAATTGAAACAGTCAGAAGAAGGAAAATAAGAATGATCCGATAAGAGCTGCCCCTGCTGTTTTTCCTTAAAAAGAACTGCGGTAGAATTCTATCCAGCGCCATTCGTTCCAGTAAACCGGCTACCCCAACAAAACTGGTAAGAACAGCCCCACTCAGTACGAGAAAAGCATCAATACCTATTAGGATAGCCAGCCAATCACCACCGACGTAAGAGGCCATTTCAATCAATAGGGTGTTTTGATAAGCATCGCTTTGAAGCAACGGCAGCGCAAACAGGGATAGTGCGAATACCGCAGTTAATGGATTGATAATACTGACCACAATCCACATATTTTTGAGGGTTTTCGGGAAAACACCGGGTTGCTGTTCTTCTACAAAATTTGCGGAACTTTCAAATCCGGAAACACCTAACATGGACGCCGCAAAGCCAAGAAAAATAGCATTGGTGATGCTGCCTCCCGTAGTGGGAAATTGCCAGTTTTCAATAAAAGGGGCAAAACCGTTATTTATCAGGAAGTAACTGATAAACCCACTTAGAATCACGAATGAACCCAAGTGAAAAAGAAAAATAGCTATGGCAACTTTGGCTGATTCTGAAACTCCCGCTATGGTAAGGCCACCAAAGAAGCCCAGTTCTAAATAAAGAGAGGACAAAAGAAACGATGAGCAAGGTGATCCAGGCATATTGTCCGGCAAATGCGATGGCTAAAGCGGAAACATATAAAACGGATGAACTTATATCATTACCACATATTGCAGTGGAAGCCAAAACAGAAAGTTTGTTGCGTTCTTTCTTCATTGATAGGCAAGTAGCTTGTTTATCGCCTCCTCTTCCGTATGCTTAAGTTACTAAATTGTTTCCTTTATATCGGTTCTATTTCAGG
>CAYGOW010000512.1:0-2565 GCA_964351425.1 uncultured Roseivirgaceae bacterium | reverse complement strand
ACCTTCCATATCCGGAATACAGACCGGGCAACCGGCGCCCTTTTATCCAATGAAATTTCGTTGGTTCACAAAGGTGAAGGCTTACCGGAGGATACGATTCAATATGAATTCAGGGGATCTGCCGGGCAGAGTTTCGGAGCATTCCTGGCGTCAGGCGTTTCCTTCAGACTACATGGCGAAGCAAATGATTATTTTGGAAAGGGTCTTTCCGGTGGCAAACTGGTTGTCCATCCGGTAAAAGAAGCCTCCTTCAAAGCTTCCGAAAATATTATTATCGGGAATGTCGCCTTCTACGGGGCAACCAAAGGCAAAGCGTTTATTCGTGGTATGGCCGGAGAGCGATTCTGCGTTCGTAATTCAGGCGTTGAAACGGTCGTCGAAGGAGTAGGCGATCATGCCTGTGAATACATGACTGGAGGAAGGGTGATAGTACTTGGTGCCACGGGAAAAAACTTCGCCGCCGGAATGAGCGGTGGCATAGCCTATGTATATGATAAAGACGACTTGTTTAAGTTTCATTGCAACCCGGGCATGGTTAGTCTTGATCCGCTGGACGAGGATGATCAGGCGTACCTGAAGCAAATGATCGAAGCACATATGGCAGCCACAGGTAGTGCCCTGGCATCTTCCATGCTTAAGAATTGGGAGAAATCAATGGCCAGGTTTATCAAAGTCATTCCGAATGACTACAAAGCCGTGATGCAAAAGAAAAAAGAAAAGTCAAACATGAAATTAGCCGGATAATATGGGAAAAGTAGATGGATTCTTAAAATTTGACCGGGAACTCCCCAAATCACGTGATCCAAAAGTACGCGTTGGGGATTACAAGGAAATTTATGAGCCTTTTCCTCAGAAAAAAACCAAGGAACAGGCTGCACGATGTATGGATTGTGGTATCCCATTCTGCCATCAGGGCTGTCCGCTGGGAAATATCATACCGGAATTCAATGAAGCTGTTTATGCGGAACAATGGGAAGAAGCAGCCGATATTCTGTTTTCAACGAATAATTTCCCTGAATTCACCGGTAGAATATGCCCTGCCCCCTGTGAAGCTAGTTGCGTCCTTGGGATCAATAAACCTCCGGTGACTATTGAGCATATTGAAAAAACGATTACCGAAAAGGCATTCGAACTCGGACTCATTAAACCAAAAGTCCCAACGAAAAGGACCAATAAAAAAATCGCGGTAATCGGAAGCGGGCCGGCCGGTCTTGCCGCCGCAGACCAACTTAATAAAGCCGGGCATTGGGTAACCGTCATGGAACGCGCCGATCGGATTGGCGGATTATTACGCTATGGCATTCCGGATTTTAAAATGGAAAAATGGGTGCTGGACCGAAGGCTTAAGGTGATGGAAGAAGAAGGCATCCGGTTTAAGGTCAACGCCAATGTAGGTGTTAATATAAACCCGGATGAGCTTGTTGAAGATTTTGATGCCATTGTAATCTGTACCGGGGCCACGGTGGCACGCGACCTGAATATTCCCGGACGTGACCTGGAGGGCATCCATTTTGCCATGGACTTTCTAACTCCTCAAAATAAAGCCGTTGCAGGTGACGATCCGGTCGAAGTAGGCCAGATTTCAGCCAAAGACAAAAATGTACTGGTAATTGGCGGTGGGGATACAGGTTCTGATTGTATCGGAACATCCCATCGTCATGGCGCCAAACATGTTACGCAGATCGAATTACTTAGCCAGCCTCCCCTTACACGTACCGAAAAAGATCCATGGCCGCAGTGGCCAATGTCGCTGCGAACTTCCTCGAGCCATGAAGAAGGCGGCGAACGCGCTTGGTCCATGCTCACAACCGAATTCGTTGGAAATGAGGACAACCAGCTGGAAGGTGTTAAAGTGGCGGAAATAGAATGGTTCACCGACGAAAAAGGCAAGCAAGGATTTAGAAAGAAAGAGGGAACAGAACGGATCATCCCTTGTGATCTGGCGCTTCTGGCCATTGGATTCGTTTCGCCCGAATCTTCCTTACTGGATCAATTTGAACTGGAAAAAGATGGTCGTGGCAATGTGAAGACCAAAAAATACTACACATCCAGGAAGGGGATTTTTGCCGCCGGCGATGCCCGTCGTGGACAATCCCTTGTGGTATGGGCCATCTCTGAAGGACGTGAGGCAGCGTATGAAGTAGATAAATATCTTATGGGAAAAAGCCAGCTGGAACGTAAGAACGATTCCTACTTACGCGTCAAGGCCTGATCAGTAAATTGCTTTGATCGTATACTTTTGGTCGCGAAACGAAAAGCATTCTCCCTCCTGACAGCCCTTTGCTGCCAAACCCAGTGGAGAGCTAAGTGAAAGGGAAATGTACGCATCGCCATCGACTTCCGCCTTACCAGCAGAAATGGCAAAATAAAGATTCATGCTATCCGTCAGAACCAGTGATCCATCACCCACTTTGGTAGTGGTCAGCTCCGGATCAATACGATTTAATTTATCCTGGTCTTTTAGTGCTTCTTCCAATTGCTGATGAAGCTTTTCGGTTTCCAGCTGCATCATAGCCCTGCCTGTCTCATGTTTATCACCCGCACTGCTTTTGGTCTCCTGGTTTG
>CAYGOW010000511.1:0-2571 GCA_964351425.1 uncultured Roseivirgaceae bacterium | reverse complement strand
GGTAGCGACGAGGCACTTGGTTCACTGGAGGCCTTCGGCACCCTGCTTGCCATTACCACTCCTTTTGTTCTGGTTCGAGAAATTGGACGAACCAAAGATACGCGGGAAAAATGGCGTATCTGTGTTGTAAACAAAAACTGAAAATCACGTTTCAATTTTTTCATTAGGGTTGCTCAAATGGTGATCACACAGTACTAGAGCTACCTTATGGTTTTAGAATTTCCGGTATTTACCCCCTAATAGTTTATTCGCCTTGGCTTCATCAAACAATTGCGTTTTGTTGTTCCAGTGCAGCGTCTCATTAGGAAACCGATTGGCTACTACTCCCAGCAAAATCGCTTCTGTTAATCGCGCTGCGTAGGAGAATGGAGCACTGCAGGTATCATCACCAAGGCAGGTATCAACAAACTGGTGGTAGTGATCATGCTCCTCAAGTTCAGGATATTCTACCGGGACATATTCTCCGTCCACAATCATTTTGGCGAATGTCCAGTGCGGCAAAAGGAGCCGTCCTTTCTCCCCGATAAACATGGAGCCTTGTTCGGGCAACGATTCATTATTGGGCAACATCAATTCTTCATGCGCGTCCGGTGCACCCGGTCCATCATACCAAACCCATTTAAGCGTATCGGTTGTATAGGCCGTTCCGGGAAATTCATACGTCACCACATTATTCATGGGATGCCCGAACCCTGTAGGTTGGCGACATTCGGTCTTTATGGTAGAAGGAACATCCAGATTCAGCGCGGTGTAGGGCGTATCAAAAATATGAACGCCCATATCCCCCAGGGTGCCGCATCCGAAGTCAAGTACCTTCCGCCAGTTACCGGGATGGTAATACCCCTCCTTGTAAGGGCGTTTCGCCGCCGTGCCGAGCCACAGGTTCCAGTCGAGATTCGACGGAACCGGATCTTTTCCGGTCGGTGCAGGCCCGTCATAGCCCCAATTTTTTGGTGACCAGGCCCTCACTGTATGGACCTTCCCGATGATTCCATTCTGGATCAACTGCACGGCTGACCGGTATTCCTTGAAGGAATGAATTTGTATACCCATCTGAGTGATCAGGTTATTGTCTTCTGCCATTTTGCGAACAGCCCGGGCCTCGGTTACATGGTGGGTGAGTGGCTTTTGGCAATAGACGGGTTTGCCCATTTCCATGGCCATCATAGAGGCCGGTGCGTGCGTATGGTCGGGCGTGGAGACTATCACGGCATCAATGTCTTTTCCCATTTGGTCGAAGAGTTGCCGGTAATCGGAAAATAGCTTGGCATCGCCATGAATTCCCGCCGCTTTGGCCAGGTTATTTGAGTCCACGTCACAAAGTGCCGTGACAGCAACCTGGCTGTGGGATGCAATCGAACCCAGATCAGAAAATCCCATACCCCCGACACCGATATGCGCTGTACGCAAGGTGCCGGCCTTGATGCGGCTCCAGACGGATGATGGCAGGAAAGTGAGCGATGTGAAGGCCGCGGATTTTTTTATAAAACTTCTTCTTTTCATGGGATTTCAGGTTGGTAAATATGTTCCGGAGATGTTTTCAAATGGAATATGGCTATCCTGTCGATGAATTACAAGACTCACTTAAAGGAAATTCATATCTTACCGGCAAATTGGACGAACTATGGTAAAAAAAGTCAGTGTTATCAGCGATTTATGTGTCGATCTGCTTGTAAAGGGCAATGTTACCCCCAGGTATAATCAGGAAGAACAACTGGTAGACGACTATGAAATGGAGCTCGGCGGGTCCGCAGCGATTTTTGCCAGTCAGTACGCTAAACTGGGTGGACATGTCGACTTGTATGGACTGGTAGGCCAGGATTTATTCGGAGAATACCTGTTAAAAAGACTGGACCAGGTAGGTGTCAAAACCAGTGTATCGGTTTCCGCGGATAGTAAGACCGCACTAGGGCTTGGACTTGTCCGCGGACAAGACCGTGCGATGCTGACTTTTGAAGGGTCCATGCAAGACATGAATCCATCCGATATTTTAACGGATGCCTTTTTCCCGGCTACAGATCACTTACATATCTGCAGTTATTTTCTCCTGCCCAGGTTCCAGCCGGAATGGGTTTCGGTTATCAAGCGGCTGAAGAACCAGGGCGCGACGGTCTCACTGGATACCAATTGGGCGCCTGCAGGGGATTGGCAGAAGGCGAGGGAAATCCTCCCGCTGGTTGATGTTTTCCTTCCCAATGATCAGGAAGCAAAGAATATTTCCGGGTTGACGAATATAGAAGATGCGGGGAAATGGCTTGCGGACAAATGTCCGTTGGTCGTGATCAAATGTGGCGCTGACGGGGCACGGGTATTCAGCCGCGATGGTAGTCAGGCATTCTCCATTCCCACTGACCTCACAAAAGACCTTCAAATTGCCGACACAACCGGGGCCGGTGATAATTTTGATGGCGGGTTTGTGTATCAATGGCTCATGGGCAAACCGCTTGCCGAATGCGTGTCGCTGGCCATGCGATGTGGCACAATGAGCTTACAACGCATTGGCGGTATTGCCGGTCAGCTGACCACTTCAGGTACTTAGATTTTAAAAAATATCCGTTTTTTATACAGCCA
>CAYGOW010000510.1:2315-2579 GCA_964351425.1 uncultured Roseivirgaceae bacterium | reverse complement strand
AAATACGGAAAACCAATTCATTGATAAAAACATCTGGAAAAATTCCAGCTATATCAACGGGATGTTCCAGCTGACCAAGGCCCTGAAACTGGACGCCATTCTTTATTACCAGGGCGGGTATGACACAGAAGATTCCATTTTCAGAAATCGTATTAACGCAGATATCCAATTATCAATATCCATTACCAACCGGTTGGCATTTATTGCTGATTTCAGCGGTCAGTACGAGGCCCGTCCCATCATCGATATCAACACGTTCATTTA
>CAYGOW010000510.1:0-2298 GCA_964351425.1 uncultured Roseivirgaceae bacterium | reverse complement strand
GCAACGGCATCACCTGGTCTTTTTAAGCCTGACCGAAATAATACTGTCTTCAGAACTGTGTTAAATTACCGAGGTTTTTTATCTTCGAACAATGGAGAATTTTGTTGTTTCGGCGAGGAAGTACAGACCGCAGGGATTTGACCAGGTAGTTGGTCAGGAGCATATAACAACAACTCTGCGCAATGCCATTGAGTCCAATCAATTGGCCCAGGCATTGCTATTTTGCGGGCCCCGTGGTGTGGGAAAAACCACCTGCGCCCGAATTATGGCCCGCCTCATCAATGAATTTGAAGACACCGGGGAGAATAATTCACTGAATATCTTCGAACTGGATGCGGCTTCCAATAACTCAGTCGATGATATCCGCAACCTGATTGACCAGGTTCGCTACCCACCTCAACAAGGAAAATACAAAGTGTATATTATTGATGAGGTGCACATGCTTTCTACGCAGGCGTTCAATGCTTTCCTTAAAACACTGGAAGATCCACCTCCGTATGCCATATTTATTCTGGCCACCACCGAGAAACATAAGGTAATTCCTACCATCCTATCCCGGTGCCAGATATTTGATTTTAACCGGATTCAGGTGTCGGATATTGCCGATCACCTGAGAAAAATTGCGGAAAAAGAAGGTATCACCGCTGAGGAGGAAGCGTTACATCTGATTGCCCAAAAAGCGGATGGAGCATTACGCGATGCACTTTCCATTTTTGATCTCATTGTTACATTCTCCAATAACCGGGAGGTCACCTATCAGTCAACCATCTCCAACCTGCACATCCTGGATTATGAATATTATTTCAGAGTGACGGATCAGATGCTTGAAGAAACGCACAGCGATTTGCTCATGACGTTTGACGAGATCGTACGACAGGGTTTTGACGGACACTTATTCATTTCCGGCCTCGCCTCCCACCTTAGAAATCTCCTGGTTTGTAAAGATCCGAGAACCGCTGAGCTAATGGAAGTTCCTGAAACTGCCAGGGCGCGCTATGCCGATCAGGCGCAACGCGCCAGTCTGTCTTTTTTAATGACTGCGCTCAATCTGGCGAATCAGTGCGATATGCAATACAAGGCAAGCAAAAATCAGCGCCTTCATGTTGAGTTATGCCTTTTGAAAATGGCCCATATTTCACACGCCATCTCTCTTGCCACCAACGGGGAAGTAAAAAAAAAAGCCTGAGTGAATCCACGGAGGAAAATTCCTCCCCTGCTCCAAAAGAAGAAACCCCTACGGTTTCAACTCCGCAACCGCTTGCCAAAGAAATAAAACGGCCGTCGGCCCTCAAGTCCACGACCCGTATTCCGAACATTAATCAGATTCTTACCGACAAGCCCAAAAAGGCTGCTTCTGAGGATAAATCAGAAGAGCTGGAAACATACGGCGAAAAGGAATTTACGGAAGAAGCATTAATCGCCGCGTGGAATGAATTTGCCGAGCAGCGGAAAACGAAAGGTAAAAATTCGGAATTTACGGTCATGGACCAGCCCATACGGATAAAGGATAAATACACGGTTATTCTCCCGCTAACCAATGCCGTTAAAATAAATATCCTCGATAAGTTTCGCTCCGACCTGATCACACATCTGAAAACGGTACTTGACAACCGCCATATTACCCTGGAAACAGAATTATTGCAGGAAGAAGCCTCCTATAAGCCGTATACCAACAAAGAAAAGTTTGATTACCTGATACAAAAAAAGCCTGTCCTCCAGGATTTGAAAGACAGGCTCGGATTAGATCCTGATTTTTAACTATTCTTCTTCCTCGTAATTCTGGATGGTGTAAGCAAAGCCAAGGGTAAAAAATTGATTGACCTGAAGTTCGTCTACCTGGTCAAAGTCATACAGAAGAATTCCACCAAATGTCACATCAACATATTCATGCACTTTGGCCGTAAGTGTTAAATCAAGCCGGTGATCCCATTTACCAACATCAAGGGTCTCATAATTTATGAATAGAATATAGCTCCATTTAAGGTTAATATTCTCGCTCAAATCTTTGTCAAACTGGGCGAAGGCCTGGAATGCTAACCATTCTGAACGAATATTATCACCTACCCCAAGTCCATACGGACCTTCCTGACTTGGTCTTGCAATTTCATCATCCGTCACGAACGTAAATCTTGGCGCAAATGGAGCAAAGCGAACAGAAAAATAATCTGTTGGCACGAACTCCAGACCCCAGGAAGATGTCAAATAAGCGGGTGCCATAAACTTGGAAACAAGACTATCGTAAGTAGAGCCATCCGGTCTCTCCGTATCATAGGCATAACCCGGTGCAAATTGAGATAT
>CAYGOW010000509.1:0-2615 GCA_964351425.1 uncultured Roseivirgaceae bacterium | reverse complement strand
TCCTGCTTGATCCTGGCATGTTGCAGGATTCACTCCTGAATCTGCTGCTCAACTCCCGCGATGCCGTAGCTGGGCAAGGCACGATCACATTGACGATAAGAGAGGTAAAAGATATCTGGGCCGAGTTCGAAGTGACCGATACCGGGACCGGAATATCGTCGGAACGCCAGGAGGAGGTTTTCCAGCCCTTCCAGCAGGTGGTGGCATCGGCGGAACGCCATGAAGGAACCGGACTGGGCCTGGATATTGTTCGCCGTATTGTTGACCAGCACCAGGGAAGCATCACAGTTACTTCCCGAAAAGGTGAAACAAAATTTAGTATACGACTACCTGTAGAATCGAATGAATAAACCCATACTATTTTCCCTGGATGATGACCCGCAAGTATTACGCGCCATTGCCCGGGACCTGAAAGGCCGCTACCGCAAAGAGTACCGCATCCTGAGTACGGACAATCCGGCCGATGCCCTGGAGGCAGTAGAGGGACTGAAAAAGAAAAATGAAACCATTGCCCTGTTCCTCGTGGACCAGCGCATGCCCTCCATGCTGGGCGTAGAATTCCTGGCCAAAGCCGCGACCTATTTCCCGAAGGCAAAAAAAGTATTACTGACCGCCTATTCCGATACCGATGCAGCCATTCGTGCCATCAATGAAGTGCGGCTGGATTACTACCTGTCCAAACCCTGGGACCCGCCCGAAGAAAAACTATTTCCTGTCCTGGACGACATGCTGGACGACTGGTGGCTGCAATATTCTCCCGAATTTACCGGTATCCGGGTGATTGGGTATCAATACTCCCCGCATTCCCACGAAATCCGGGACTTTCTGGCCAGTAACCTAATACCGTTACAGTGGCTGGATATCGAAAGCAGCGAGAAAGCCGGCGAACTGGCCCAATTACACGCGGCCGGTGCCAAAGAAATGCCGCTGCTGCTGTTTGAAGATGGAGAAGCCTTAAAGAAACCAACCGTACAGGAAATTGCCGGCAGGATCGGGTTGAATGCGGAAGCGCGGGATTCGCTGTATGACGTCGCCATCATTGGTGCGGGACCCTCCGGACTGGCCGCTGCGGTCTATGGTGGCTCTGAGGGGTTGAAGACCCTGCTGATCGAGCGACGGGCGCCGGGCGGACAAGCGGGAAGCAGTTCGCGTATCGAAAATTACCTTGGCTTCCCCAGCGGACTCAGTGGACAGGAATTGGCACACCGGGCCATTACCCAGGCAAAGCGGTTTGGTGTGGAATTATTGTCCCCCCGTTCGGTGACGGCCATACGGATCCAGGACCAGTACAAAATCCTGACCCTGGACGACGGTTCCGAAGTAACTACCCGCAGCGTGGTCATTGCCACCGGGGTGAACTACCGCAAATTACCGGCGGAAGGCATCGAAGAATTTACCGGCGCCGGGGTGTATTACGGATCATCCATGACCGAAGCGCAGGCGTGTAAAAACAAGGAAGTGTATATCGTAGGCGGGGGAAATTCGGCCGGACAATCCGCCGTCTACCTGTCGAATTTTGCCGACACCGTCCACATTGTGATCCGGAAAGACGATCTGAGCAGCAGTATGTCGCGTTACCTGATCGACCAGATTGAAGGGATTAAAAACATCAAACTCCTGCCCAATCGGGTCATTCAAAAAGCCTGTGGCGACAACGGCCATTTGTCGAAACTTGTCCTCGAACACACCGAAACCGGAGAAACCAGCGAAGTGAAAGCCAATGCCTTGTTTATTTTCATTGGGTCGCGGCCATATACCGACTGGGTGCCCGATGCCGTATTGCGGAATGACCGGGGCTTTCTGGAAACCGGGAAAGACCTGAACAGGTATGAATCGTTTGGAAAAACCTGGAAAGAAGACCGTGAGGCATTCCTGCTTGAGACCAGCGTACCGGGCATCTTTGCCTCGGGAGACGTACGGGCTGGTGCCATGAACCGCGTCGCCTCGGCAGTTGGCGAAGGCTCCATGAGCATTAAATTCATCCACGAATACCTGGCTGGTTCGGCTTGAGGTATAATCCCGTGAAATAGATGTGCCAGGTTGGATGCAATATGATGTTATCCTGGAGGTAAAGGGATATCAACCTACACCTTTGTTTTTTTTACTCTTTGAGCTGTTTGAGACGATCAATCGCATTTTGATTTGCTGCATTCAGTGCCAGGGATTCAGGGTAAAGCTCTGTGGCGAATTTTAACACCTTAATGCCTGATTCGGCCGATCCCGGGGCAAAAACGAGTTGCAATCCAAGGTTATTAAGGCCGCCTTCCGGTATTTCCAGGTCCGGTAATTTCGCGTCGAGCGAATCATACAGGTCAGGCAATCCTTCGAAGTTCCGGCCGGAGGCCAATTCATTCCATTCCTCGAAAGTAAATTTTTTGGATTCCGGGTCTTTCGACTGGTAGTGTATGAGACCTTCCGGAATGCCATTCTCCACGGGATCATTCTCCATGAACTTCAGCCCTGTAGGATCCTTCTTTATAAACGCATCTAAAAAGTGTAACGCATATTCTGAAACCAGCCGGTAGGATGCCATGATCGCAGCGTCATCCGAATCCTGTCTTGGATCGCGTTGTCCGAACAGGATGCCCAATGAACTGAAATAGGCATGCGTTAAC
>CAYGOW010000508.1:0-2617 GCA_964351425.1 uncultured Roseivirgaceae bacterium | reverse complement strand
TTACCCGCACTCCATAATTAAATAGCTGATCATCCAGGTTCAATTCGTACGGGAACGCATAGTTAAATTCGTTGCTGGCACTGTCCATGCTCGCCTGCAATTTATCAATGAGCATCATGACCTTGCCCCCTTGCATGAGGTATTGATCCAGATAATATTTTTCTATCTCGGAGAATGCAGAAGTGGGCTTGGCAATGACCAGGGCGGCAACGTTTTGCGGTATGCCCGTTCCCAGGCGAACCTCTTCCAGGTCATACATGCGGCTTACCGCCCGCTCAAAAGAGTAAATGTCCAGCGAATCCAGCTCTCCGTGACCTTTCACCATACCAACCCGCTTACGCTCAATGGTGGTTAGTTCATCAATCGCCGAAGCCAGGGCATATTCAATTCCTTCGATGGATTGATTCAGTTTTTCCTCGGCAGTTCCGGCGCGGTTTCCTTGCAGCAACATCACCCCCTGCTCCATACCACCATAGGAAACCAGGGCGCCCGGAAATATGAGTTTTTCTGACCGGTTGCCGTCCTCTTCCGCAATCACACGCGTCGGGGTAATCCCTTTGCTGTCCAGATCCACCATAAATTCATTCCTGGCCTGCTGACTCATCGCGGCTGATGGGTCATTAAAAGTATACTGAATTTTATCATCCGAATAAACCCGAAACTCTTCCAGCGTCTCACGGATGGAACGCTGCAGTCGCTTGAACCCTGCATTTAATTCTCCGTCAAGATATACTTCCACATAGACCACATCGTCGAGCGACTGTAGCATCTCCTTAGTCGCCGGCTTAATGGTATATCGTTGTTCTTCTGTCAGGTCAAACCGATGGAAATAAGAGGAGGATAACGCATTTACCAATACGATCAGGACAATCCCTATCGCAAGTTTCAAATAGCTTTCCAGTTTCCTGCTTTCGAGTATTACCATCTTCTGCTCCCCAGGATTATGCGTGTAATCAACAACATAAGTACGATCACACTGATGAAATAAATAATATCCCGTGTATCCAGCAGTCCCTTGCTCATGGCATTGTAATGATACAGAATGCCCATCTGTTCCAGAATGGTGGAGGATCTGCCCCAAACATCTATGGATGCCAGCGAATCAAATCCCGAGTATAAAATGAAACACAGAAATACCGCAATAATGAAAGAAACAATCTGATTATTGCTCATTGCCGAAGACAGGATCCCAACCGAGGTAAAAACCGCTCCCAGCAGCACCAGTCCGACATAGGAGCCTATGACCCCTGCTGTATCCACATTGCCCGCAGGATCTCCTAGGGCATACACTGAAAAGTAATAAATCAACGTGGGGATCAGGGCAAAACAGACCAGTGTCCATCCTGAAAAGTACTTACCCAGGATAATCTGCCAGTCCGAAAGTGGCTTTGTCAATAGCAGTTCCATCGTTCCTCCCCGCTTCTCCTCGGCAAACATGCGCATTGTAATCGCAGGAATGAGAAACATAAAGACATAAGGGCCAAAACTAAAGAGAGTTTCCATATCGGCATACCCGTATTCCAGGACAGATGTGCTGGGGAAAACCCACATCAACAGGCCAATGCCGGTAAGAAAAACGCTGATCACAATATAGGCGATCAGTGAGTTCAAAAAAGTGTTAAGTTCTTTCGAGAATACCTGCCACATAGCTACGCGTCCGATTGGGTTAGGCGTTGAAAAATCTTTTCCATATTCTCTTCTTCCTGTTGCATACCTACCAGGGTTAAGCCCTTTTCAGTTGCCAGTTTAAAAATCGCCGGACGAATGTCCTCACCCGCCTGTGCCTCCACCACATACTGGCCTTCTTTCACATGGGATACCCGCAATACACTGCTCACGGCAGCCAATAAGGCCTCGTCAATTTTCTCAGAGAATTCAAGGGTGATCACCACCGTTTTTACTTCCATGCTCTTCAGGTGCTCAATCTTATCATCCGCCACGATTTTCCCCTTATTGATCACGATTACCCGGTCACATAAAGCCTGGACTTCCTGCATGATGTGGGTACTGAAAAGTACGGTCTTCTCCGCGCTCGCTTCTTTAATTACCTGCCTGATCTCTACAATCTGATTAGGATCCAGACCGGTGGTGGGCTCATCCAGGAGCAGCACTTTGGGATCATGAATCAAGGCCTGCGCCAGCCCGACACGCTGACGGTACCCTTTTGACAATGCCTCAATTTTCTTGTTTTGCTCACGCTGTAACCCACACAATTCGATCATCTCCCCTGTTCGCAATCGAAGTTGTTTACCGCGAAGACCGAACAGTCCGCCTGCAAACCGCAGGTACTCGTGTACATACATTTCCAGGTATAGTGGATTATGCTCGGGTAAATAGCCAATTTGTTGCTTCACCTTTATAGGATCTTCGACAACATTCAGCCCTTCTACAAAGACCTCTCCCTGCGTGGGTGGCAGGTAACAGGTCGCAATTTTCATGGTGGTTGATTTTCCCGCTCCGTTTGGACCGAGGAAACCCAATATCTCACCACGGTTGACTGTGAAGGATATGTCATCCAACGCTTTTTGCGCGCCAAAGACTTTGGTAAGATTTTTGACTGTTATCGACATAGCGAATAATCGGCAAATGTATTAATATAGACCTAGACTCCCAATAA
>CAYGOW010000507.1:0-2632 GCA_964351425.1 uncultured Roseivirgaceae bacterium | reverse complement strand
CCCGGTAGAATCTGGCACAACGCATTGAGTTCGATGAGTTCTTCTTCACTCAGATAGGCACGCTTACGCACCATGATCTCAAAGAGCATAGCGAGATGCGCCTGCGGACCGCCGAAGGCGGACAGGGATATGAGCAGGACGTCCCGCAGAAAGATGATATAACGAACGCGGCGGATCAAGGAGTAATTTCCAAATTACTTCTTCAATCCGATTTCTGCTAATCGTTCATTTAAAAATTCTCCTGCTGTCATATCCTCGAACTGTTTGGGATTTTCTTCATCCACACAACTTTCGAGGCAGGTAAGGTCCATCTCTGACCGTGGGTGCATGAAAAACGGGATGGAGAATCGCGATGTTCCCATTAGCTCACGCGGCGGGTTTACCACCCGATGAATCGTGGACTTTAGTTTTTTATTTGTCAACCGTTCCAGCATATCCCCCACGTTTACCACCAATTGTTCAGGCAATGCCGTAATCGGAATCCAGTGTCCGTCGCGACGAAGTACCTGTAACCCATCGGCACTGGCACCCATCAGTAGCGTAATCAGGTTAATGTCTCCATGCTCAGCTGCCCGTACAGCGTCATCAGGGATCGCTGAGGGATCTTCTATAGGGAAGTAGTGTATCGGCCTCAATATACTATTTCCGTTCCTTACACGCGACTGGAAGTACTCTTCGTCAAGTCCCAGGTGTAACGCGATGGCACGCAGCATCTCCTGCCCGGTTCGTTCAAGCCGCTGATATACCTCCAGGGCAACTTCTTTGAATTCCGGGATTTCATCCGGCCAGACATTATCCGGATACTCTTCCTTAATGGGATCGCCGTCGGTTACTTCCTGCCCGACATGATAAAATTCCTTCAAGTCACCGGTCGTCCTGCCCTTGGCATGCTCCTTCCCTTTTCCAATGTATCCGCGTTGCCCGGCCAATCCCTCAATTTCATATTTCTCCTTGGTCTCTTCAGGTAGGGCAAAGAATTTCTTTACTACGGCATACAGCTTTTCGGTAAGATCTTCGGTCAGGTAATGATTACGGATTGCCACAAAACCAATACTTTCGTACGCATCACCGAGTTCCTTTACAAATGCTTTTCGCTCTTCCTCTGTTCCGTTTCGGAATTTACCAAGATCAAGAGAGGGTATTTCGTCGTATAGTGTCATGTGCTGTGCGTTTATTGGACAGGTACTAAAATACAAATTTGGATGGAAGAATCCGTGACGGACGGGGACGTTCAGAAGAAATAGTAAGCTCAAGGCTTTCGGTTTGTCACTGACTTCAGAACAAGCATTTGACTATTGTATTTACCTGTTCAAAATTTCATTTGCATAATTACGATATGGAGCGTCCGCGCTCCGCCTATTAAGCCTACCTGCCGCAGCGTGGACGCTACGGCGGACGTGGGTGATCCTACCGTCACGTGGAGGGGCTACGCTCCGCCTGTGAAGCCTACCAGCCGCAGCGTGGACCCAGCCTTTGGTGGGCAGGCTGCTACGGCGGACAAGAACACTATGATTAAAAATGGAAAATATCGCCGCGTGGTCTTCAGAGTAAAAATCAAAGGCCACAAACTAAAAAACCCTGCCGTTTACACTGCAGGGTTTTAATCAATTCTATTCGTCTCAAGTTAGACCTTGATCTCTACATCCACACCACTGGGAAGCTCAAGCTTCATCAGGGCATCAACGGTTTTGGTACTGTTGGAATAAATATCCACCAACCGCTTGTAGGTACAAAGCTGAAACTGCTCGCGTGACTTCTTATTCACGTGAGGTGAACGCAGCACTGTAAATTTTTCCTTCACCGTAGGCAATGGAATAGGTCCACTTACTACCGCTCCGGTTGTTTTTACCGCACGAACGATCTTTTCTGATGATTTATCCACCAGGTTATGATCGTATGACTTAAGCTTAATTCTAATCTTCTGATTCATAATGCAATTAATTTACGGCTGCACCTTTAACTTCTTCAATAACTTTTTCGGCAAGGTTCTTAGGAACCGGATCGTAGTGTGAGAATGTAAGGGAAGCATTCGCACGGCCTGAGGTAATCGTTCTCAGCGTAGTAACGTAACCGAATAGTTCGGACAACGGCACATCAGCCTTAATTACCTGGGCACCACCCTTGGTATCCATTCCTTTCATGATTCCACGACGCTTGTTCAAGTCACCCGTTACGTTACCAGTATATTCATCCGGAGTAACTACTTCAACAGCCATGATAGGCTCGAGAAGCTGAGGACCTGCTTTTTTCGCTGCTTCCTTGTATCCCAAACGAGCGGCCATCTCAAATGACAGTGCATCTGAATCGACATCGTGGAATGAACCGTGGAAGAGACGTACTTTCAGGGAATCCATAGGATATCCTGCCAATGGTCCGTTTTTCATGGCTTGTTCAAAACCTTTCTGAACAGAAGGGATAAATTCTTTAGGAATTACACCACCCACGATACCATTCTCGAATTCCAGACCTTGCTTACCGTCTTCACGAGGCCCCATTTCAAACACGATATCGGCAAATTTACCTTTACCACCTGTTTGTTTTTTGTATACCTCTTTGTGTTCAACGCTTCCGGTGATGGCTTCTTTGTAAGCCACCTGAGGAGCACCCTGGTTGATTTCAACCTTGAATTCAC
>CAYGOW010000506.1:0-2644 GCA_964351425.1 uncultured Roseivirgaceae bacterium | reverse complement strand
ATTCCGCTATTTTCGAATTGTCATAAATTTATTTAACATGAAACCATTTATCTTGTCCCTCCTTCTGATAGGTACAATCTACGTTCCGTTTTATTCAAGTAATGCACAGCCCGGACCCGAAAGCCTGGAACAACTTGTGAGTTCTCTTTACGCCCAGGGAAAACTGCACGGCGGTGTACTTATCTCTGACGGGGGCGAAGTTATCATGAAGGAGGCCTGGGGTATCGCCAACCAGGAGAAAGGTGAAGTGCTGACCACGGACCATCATTTCTACCTCAACAGCCTGGGGAAAATGTTTACCTCTGTGCTGATCATGCAGATGGTCGAAGACGGTCTTATCGATCTGAATGATCCGCTTTCAGAATTATATCCTGGCTTTGATCATCCGCGCGCCTCTGACATTACCGTGCATATGTTGCTCTCCCATCGCTCCGGAATACCCGATTATGCCACTATGATGATCCTCCGCGGCGAGTTACCAGCAGATATGGATCCGCTGGAAAGACTGGTCGTCATCGCCAAAATGGACCTTGATTTTGAACCAGGTACGATGTTCAACTATTCGAATACCGGGTTTTATCTCCTCGGACTGATCATTGAAAAATACCGTAAGAAGCCGTATGGTGAGGTGCTCACGGAACGACTCTTTGAGCCCCTGGGCATGAAGAATACTTCCCATGAGATTCCAAGCCATGAGCCCTATTTGCCGGTGTATTTCCAGCAGAACGGAACAACCCGGTTTGAATTTGAAGATGCCCTGATGGAATCCGGTGACGGAGGGATCAGCACGATGGACGACCTGTATCTCTTTCTGAGCGCTCTGGGGTCGGAAGAATTACTTACCAGCGAAAGCTGGGAATTGATGTTCACTCCGCATTCCCTGCCTTCCGAGACGATGGAGAATGCCTGGCCGCCGCCCCACCAGGACCCTTATGGCTATGGATTCTCACTTCCGGAATTGCCTTATGAGGGAAATACAACCGCCCGGGCAGTGGGACACGGAGGTGCAGGCTACGGGTCTAATTACGTCATCCGCTACCTGGACCACGATCGTATTGTCATTGTCTGGAATAACATCTACAAAAACCCCGTGCTGCCGGAGATATTTACTTTTCTGGCTGGTAAATAAACAGTTGTCGGCCGTAGCAGAGCCCGGGATCCCCTTTTTTCCTGTCATCCTGGGGATGCGACCAAAGGAAGCATAACCCGGGATCCCCTAACTATGAAAACCCGTCTCCGTAGCCAGGAGATCCCGGATATTTTCTCATTGCATTCGAAAATTCCAGGATGACAGGTGTGGGTGATCCCCGGGATGACGTTATTTCATATTATGCCCAAGCGGGAGGAAAAATCCGTGCGAATGCACGGCTTGTGCTAAGGGAGTCTTGTATCGTAGCCGCCCTTTCTTTGTCACTTTCTTTGCTCGCCCAAAGAAAGTGAGCCATAAAATATTGTATATTCCCCCATGAAATACCTCCCACTAATCTTACTAGCCATCCTGATCAGCTGCAATGCTGAAAAGAAGGATGATTCCCAATTCAGCATTACCCTCGATCCTTCTGTAGCCGAAGCGGCCCAGGACGGACGATTGCTCCTCCTGCTTTCGAATGACGATGCATCCGAACCGCGCTTCCAAATCAATGACGGTCCGAATACCCAGCAGGTCTTCGGCATGGATGTTGACGGATGGGCGCCCGGCGAATCACTTTCTTTCGATATGGCTTCCTTTGGCTATCCCATCAATGATTTCAAGGACCTGCCCGCGGGAGAATATAATGCACAAGTGCTGCTGAACCGCTACGAAACATTTAACCTCTCCACCGGCCATACCGTCAAACTTCCCCCGGAAATGGGCGAAGGGCAACAATGGAACCGGAAGCCCGGCAACTTCTACAGCACGCCTGTTAAAGTAACAATCTCTCCCGATGGAATGGGAACAGCGGAATTAATCCTGGATCAAAAAATCGACCCGATCGCTCCTCCGGAGGACACCAAGTACATCAAACACGTGAAAATGACCTCGGAAAAGCTGTCTGAATTCTGGGGGCGTCCGGTCGAACTCGGCGCCAATGTGTTGCTACCGGAAGGATTCGACGAGCATCCGGAAGCTAAGTATCCGCTGATGATCTTTCACGGTCACTTTCCGTATGATTTCGGCGGATTCAGAACAACCCCGCCGGACCCCGACCTCAAACCGGAGTACAGCGAACGCTTCCAGCTGGACGGGTACAACAAAATCGTTCAGCAGGAAGCCTATGATTTCTACCAGCAGTGGATCTCCGACAATTTCCCGCGCTTTATCGTTATCACCATCCAGCATGCCAACCCCTATTACGATGATTCGTATGCGGTGAACAGCGCCAACCTGGGGCCCTACGGCGATGCCATTACCTACGAACTCATTCCGTATATCGAAGAAAAATTCCGCGGCATCGGCGAAGGCTGGTCACGATTCCTGTACGGCGGTTCGACCGGCGGATGGGAAGCCCTGGCCGCCCAGGTATTCTACCCGGACGAATACAACGGCTGTTTTGCAGCTTGTCCGGATCCCATCGACTTCCGGGCGTACACCCTGATTGATATCTATGAAGACAAGAACGCCTACTATTACGAAAGCAACCTGAAACAAGTCCTTCGCCCCGGC
>CAYGOW010000505.1:0-2652 GCA_964351425.1 uncultured Roseivirgaceae bacterium | reverse complement strand
TCCAGGGAGAAAGTGTCCCCTAATTGATTCAGATCGCGATTACCGCCGGCTCTGAAGTCTATTCCAAAAGCATAGGGAAGTGTCCAGGTGCTGATATCATAAAACAAACTGTCCTCAAAAGAAGTGCGTGTCTCAAACATGGCTTTGATCAGCCTGTATTGTGGCTGCTCCAGGGAAATACCCAGTAGTTCATCCGGAGAATAGCGCGTACCGTTAATGGTAGTTCCTTCTTTCATATGCTGCACCTGGATGTCATGCCTGCTAATGAGTTCTCCCAGGTGGTATACACGCGCCTTATCTTTCGACCCTATGAGATATACTTTTTCATCCGAGGAAGCAGCTTCTCGCATGGATTCCCTGAAAAAAGTTTGCTGATGCTGAAGGAAATCCTCACGCAGTGCCATGGAGGCCTCAAGGGTAGAAAGGGAAGTCGTGAATTGATTACGAATAGTGAATGGGAAGGTCAACAGTCCGTTTGCGCTCTCCTGGGCATGGCCTCGCGAACTTGCTTGCTCAAAAAGAATACCTACAGCGCCATTGACATCCGGATACGTTGATCCCTTGCCATAATAATAATCATCGTAGTTTTCTTTGGTAAAGTAAAGAGACCCAATCTTATCCAGGGCTTTCGCATGAAATTTCCCCATTTCCTCGGTTAGACGATACGTCTCGGCAGGTGTGAGTGGATTATTCCGGGATGGAATACCCGGTTGAAAAAAGAATGTGCTGTTTGTTCCCATCTCGTGGTGGTCCGTTAGAATATTAGGTTTCCATTTATGAAATGTCTGCAAACGGGCCCGGGACTCTGGCAATTGTACGGGCAACCAGTCCCGGTTCAAATCAAACCAATAGTGGTTGGTACGGCCGCCTGGCCAGGTTTCATCGAGTTCCTGAGAATTAGGGTCGGCAATCGGCGTTCGGCTCTTTCGGCTGTTGACCCAGCTGGCAAAACGATTTAAACCATCCGGATTGAATGAGGGATCCAAAAGAATTATCGTTTTATCCAATAAGGCATCAATTTCCGGGCCCATGGCAGCAGCCAGGTGATAGGCAACCAGTAAGGAGGCATTACTTCCGCTTGGCTCATTGCCATGAATGCTATAGCCCATATAAACGACCATTGGGACATCTTCAAAGTCATCCACGCGCTGGGCAGGGTCTGATACGGCAAGGTGTTTTTCACGAAGTGATTCAATAGATGCCTGGTTATCGGGAGAAGTGATGGTCAATACCAACAGGGGCCTGTTTTCATAGGTACGACCCGTTTCCTGCAAGGTGATACGATCTGAACTTTCGGCCAGGACTTCCATGTACCGGACCAACTTGTCATGACTCACATGCCATTCTCCGACTTCGTGACCGATGACGGAAGCAGGGGTTGGAATTGCCTGATTATATTGTACTTCATCCGGCATATAATAGGAAAGTGAACCCTGCCCGAGGGCTGCCGAATAAATGAACAGAGACAACATAATTAATCTTCTACGTGTTTTCATTGCGTATTTATATAATTCTATGATATATTGAACTTGTATAATTCATTGATTATCAATCCTAGATTAGTCCTTTAACATTATGTTAACAATTTTGTCTATTGTTCGCAGTAATTTAAACTGGAAGGTTTCTAAAATAGGCGATTTAGCTATTACCTTTGACCTGCCAAAAATAGAATGATCTATTCATTAAATCACATTTCAACTTAAACTTTACATTATGTCGAAAAATTTACTGGGTATTTGTTTGATGCTGCTTCTCGTTATGGCAACGGGGTTGGTATTCGGACAAGGTGTTACAACGTCTGCCATGAGTGGTAGAATAACAGATGAAGCCGGTGAGCCACTTCCCGGTGCTACAATCGTGGCGGTGCATACACCGACAGGAAGTCAATATGGCAACGTAACAGATGTACAGGGGTTCTTTAGAATTCCCAACATGCGCGTTGGCGGGCCGTACAAAGTGACGATTTCTTTTGTCGGATACAAGACCTGGGAGAATCCTTCCATCTACCTGACTCTTGGGCAAACCTATGGGGTGAATGTTCAGTTAGCCGAAGAAGCTACTCAACTATCTGAAGTACTCATCTCTGCGGATCGCAATGATGTTTTTGATGGTAACCGTACCGGACAGGAAACGGTGATTGATCAAAATACGATTGAATCGTTACCTACGGTATCAAGATCGATCGGTGATTATGTGCGCTATAACCCGCTTGCAAACATTCAGGAAGATGAAGACGGTTTTGAGATTTCAATTGCTGGTCAGAATAACCGATTCAATACAATCTATATTGATGGTGCGGTAAATAACGATGTTTTCGGATTGGCTGGTAGTGGTACAAACGGCGGACAAACTGGTGTGCAGCCGGTAAGTATCGATGCGATTGAGCAGTTTCAGGTATCTGTAGCGCCATTTGATGTTCGTCAGAGTGGTTTTGCCGGTGGTGCTATCAATGCGGTAACCCGAAGCGGAACAAATGAACTTGAAGGATCAGCCTACTACTTCTGGAGAAATGAAAGCCTGGCAGGTAAAACACCCACAGATAATGAGGATGTTGAGCGTGAGAAGTTGGACGAATTTACTGCAAAAACCTACGGTTTTCGATTAGGTGGCCCCATTGTAAAGGATAAGGTATTTTTCTTTGTGAATGCAGAA
>CAYGOW010000504.1:0-2670 GCA_964351425.1 uncultured Roseivirgaceae bacterium | reverse complement strand
GTACCTGGAGGCTGGACCTCAACTCGGTTTGATTCATCAAGCCAAAGACATTTTTGAAGTTTCCAAGCTGGATGGCGACCTTTCCTATACCCGTAACGTGATGGACGAATACAAGCGGATTGATGCAGGGCTTTTAGGTGGGGTAGGATATAAAATCAAGCAAGAACTGAAAAGTATGGCGGTGGGTGTTAATTACTATCATGGTTTGGTGGACGTTAGCAAAAACCCGGATGTAACCGTAAAGAATTCCTCGATTTATTTCTACCTGAAAATACCAATAGGGGCAGGGAAAAAGGCAGAATCTTCCGAATAGCGTGATGCTGATGTAGCACGAATGCAGACAGTCGGCTTCCGGATGTAATGCGCCGGGACCGCCTGATATTCATCACCATTCTCTATCTTAGTGAGATATGTCATACGTCATGAAAAAACATTCTTTAATCACGCCGTTTCTCCTGCTCTTTCTTTTTCAGTGGGTCTTTTTGGCGTGGCATACACCTGTACACGCCCAGTCGCATCCGGATGCGATCCGAGCCATCTATGATGAAGCATTGGTAAACGGACAGAGTTATCCTATGCTCGAATACCTGAGCAAGCAAATCGGTCACCGCCTGAGTGGATCGCCGCAGGCAGCGGCAGCGGTTGAATGGGCACGGCAGCAAATGGAGTCCTACGGATTTGATACCGTCTACCTGCAGCCCGTAATGGTACCTCATTGGGTGCGTGGTAAAAAAGAAATCACCCGGCTGGTGAACAGCTCAACACAGGGCAGCCGCGACCTTAATGTCCTGGCATTGGGAAATTCTGTGGGCAGCGGTCCGGATGGCGTCACCGCTGAGGTTGTGGAGGTGATGGATTTTGCTGAACTCGAACAATTAGGCCGCGCAGGCGTCGAGGGAAAAATTGTATTCTTTAACCGGCCCATGGATCCGCGACACGTGAATACACTAAGTGCCTATGGTGGCGCGGTTAATCAACGGGGAGCCGGAGCCAGTCAGGCAGCAAAATTTGGGGCAAAGGCCGTGATCGTCCGCTCGATGGCCAGCAACCTGGACGACATACCGCATACCGGTTCGTTGCGCTATGACGAAGACTACCCCAAAATACCGGCCGTGGCAGTGAGCACAAACGATGCGGAGTTGCTGCATAATGTACTGGAGAATGAAGGGAAGGCGCAGGTGTACATTGAAACGCATTCGGAGATGCTGCCGGATATACTCTCCTACAACGTGATTGGAGAAATACGGGGCACCACGAATCCGGATGAATATATTGTTGTCGGGGGCCACCTTGATTCCTGGGATGTGGGCGACGGATCTCATGACGATGGAGCGGGATGTGTCCAATCTATCGAAGTATTACGCATTCTCCAGGAAATAAGTTATTCTCCCAAACACTCGGTACGTGCGGTCATGTTTATGAACGAGGAGAATGGACTACGCGGAGGCCGGGAATATGCGCGTGTTGCCAGGGAAAAAGGGGAGACTCACATAGCAGCGATAGAATCTGACCTGGGTGGGTTCACACCCCGAGGATTCTCCATGACCGGAAATGACCAGCAAGTCAGCCAGCTCAGAGAATGGGGTAAATGGCTGGAAGAATACGGTCTGCGGGACCTGGGACAACCGGGAGGCGGCGCTGATATTGGGCCATTACGCGAACAAGGGACGGTTTTGTATGGATTACGACCTGACTCACAGCGCTATTTCAATTATCATCATACCAACGAAGACACCTTTGATAAGGTGGATAAACGCGAACTTGAATTGGGAGCTGCCGCCATGGCCGCGCTTGTGTACCTCATTGACCAGGAAGGAATATGAGTACCTACAAAACCGATTTGACCGAAATGCTGGGGATCGACTATCCCGTTATCATGGCCCCGATGTTTCTCGTATCGAATGAAGACATGGTGATTGCCGCAATTCGATCGGGAATCACCGGTGCCATACCGGCCCTGAATTACCGGACGGATGAGGCGTTTCGTAAAGCGCTGGAAAAGATTCGGAGTAGTGTTGACGGACCGTTTGGCATTAACCTGATCGTGAATAAATCGAATTACAGGCTGAAAGAGCAGTTGGCTACCTGCGTGGAGTACAATGTGGACTTTATTATTACTTCGCTGGGCAGTCCTAAAATGGTTATTGATGCCTGTAAAGCGAAGGATATGAAGGTATTTTGTGACGTGACCGATGCTGCCTATGCCAGTAAAGTAGAAGCTATGGGAGCCGACGCGTTGATCGCGGTAAATAATGAAGCGGGCGGACATGCAGGCAAATTGTCCCCGGAAGAATTGATCCCATTGCTGTTAAAATCATCGCGCTTGCCGGTGATCTCTGCCGGGGGCGTGGGAGATTCGGCCGGATTACGCCGGATGCTCGACCTGGGGGCTGCCGGAGTCTCTGTGGGGAGTCCGTTTATTGCCTCCGAAGAAGCGCCGGTATCGGAAGAATACAAGCAGGCCTGTGTGGACTATGGAGAAGGGGATATTGTCATGACCGACAAGTTATCGGGTACTCCCTGCACGGTAATCAACACGCCTTATGTACAGGAAACGGGCACGAAACAAAGCTGGCTGGAATCCCTGCTGAATAAAAACAGGACCCTGAAGAAATATGCGAAGATGCTCACGTTCTATAAAGGCAGGAAAACTCTTAAGAAAGAGGACTT
>CAYGOW010000503.1:0-2674 GCA_964351425.1 uncultured Roseivirgaceae bacterium | reverse complement strand
TCATCGGCGTGCGTACCTTCCCCGGACTGAAAAACAGGGACGAGGATTACAGCGAAAAAATCATGTCCTCCATCGTGAAGTACGCATCAAAGCCTGTTTTAAGTCTTGAATCTGCCATACGCCACCCTTTGCAATCTTTGGCCGATATTGTTACAATCCGCGAACTGGGCTTAGTGAGACCTAAAGTTGTACTCTCCTGGGCGCCTCATCCGCGGGCACTGCCACAGGCTGTTCCCAACTCATTCCTTGAATGGATTAAGGCCACCGATGCGGAAGTCACTGTGGCCTGTCCGACCGGATATGAACTGGCCGATGAGTTCATGGAGGGTGTTCAATTATCACATGATCAGGCAAATGCCTTTGCCGGTGCGGATATAATTTATGCAAAGAACTGGTCGAGTTATCATCACTATGGCGAACGATTACCTGTTCAGGATGACTGGACCATTACAGAAGAAAAAATGACATTGACCAATGCCGGTAAATTCATGCACTGCCTGCCAATCCGCCGAAATGTTATCGCTACGGATAGCGTGCTGGATAATCATTCGGTTATATTTCAACAAGCAGGAAATAGGGTATTTGCGGCACAGGCTGTTCTTGACGAACTTTGTACCCTTTGATGGAAGGACTAACAATCATAAAAATTGGCGGTAATGTACTGGACGACCCCGGGGAAATGAAAGTATTCCTGGAGAAGTTCCGGATGATCACAGGAAAAAAAATATTGGTTCATGGTGGAGGCAAACGAGCCACTCAATTATCCGGGCAACTGGGCATCCATTCAACGATGGTTGATGGCAGACGGGTGACAGATGCCGCAACTTTGGAGGTAGTCACCATGGTCTATGGTGGATTGATTAATAAAAATCTGGTCGCTAAGCTACAGGCCCTGGATATGAATGCCCTGGGACTCACCGGCGCAGACCTTAATATAATCCCGGCAATGAAGCGTAAAAATGCCAAGGTTGATTTTGGCTTTGTGGGTGATTTTCATATTCACGAAATAAATACTGACCGGCTTGCCTGGCTATTGAAGAATGAGGTGGTACCGGTTTTCTGTGCGCTGACCCATGACCAAAAAGGATCCTTGCTAAATACTAATGCTGATACGATGGCAGCAGGTATCGCATCGGCACTGGCACCGGACTTCCAGGTATCCCTCTATTACTGTTTTGAGAAATCCGGGGTTTTACTGGATTTGGAGAATGACATCCCTATTCCGGAACTAACGTTTGACGCTTTTCAGGACTTGAAAGAGAAGAAGATTATTGCCGCCGGCATGATCCCTAAGCTGGAGAATGCATTCAATGCCCTTCATGCAGGGGTTAAACAGGTAATTATCGGGAATGTAGCGGGTATCTCAACCGGAGAAGGGACAAAATTAACAGACAAATGAATCACGACGCTGTTATTACCCTACTGAAACAATTAATTGCAACTCCATCATTCTCCCGTGAAGAAGCGGCAACAGCAGACCTTATCCAGGAATTTCTGGAGAAAGGCGGAGTTCAAACCCACCGCAGTGGAAACAATATCTGGAGTATTCATCCGGACTTTAAAGAAGGCCGCCCTACCCTGCTGCTAAATTCACACCATGATACCGTTAAGCCAAATCAATCCTATACACGTGATCCGTTTGAACCGTCAATAGAGGATGGGCGACTCTACGGTTTGGGAAGCAATGATGCCGGAGGCGCGTTGGTCGCCATGCTGGGCGCTTTCCTGGATAGCTGTTCGGGTTCAACCGGGGGCTTCAACCTGGTAATGGCCGCCACTGCGGAAGAAGAAATAAGCGGCAAGAACGGAATAGAAAGCATTCTCCCGTTACTGCCACCGATTGATATGGGCATAGTTGGCGAACCGACTCTTTTACAGGCAGCAGTCGCAGAAAAAGGCCTCATGGTACTGGATTGTGTGGCGCACGGGAAGCCGGGGCATGCTGCACGAAATGAAGGAGAGAATGCTATCTACAAAGCGATGGAAGATATAAATTGGTTTAAAAATTACCAGTTTCCGAATGAATCCTCCCATCTTGGCCCTATTCGAATGTCAGTGACGGTTGTCGAAGCAGGAACGCAGCATAATGTCGTGCCCGACCGATGTCAGTTCGTAGTGGATGTCCGCACGACAGATGCGTACACACTGGAAGAAACCTTGTCGATCATCCAAAAAAATGTTGCCAGTGTTGTTACCCCGCGGTCTATGCGACTCCGACCATCAAATCTGCCCACGGGCCATCCCCTTGACAAAACCATTGACCAATTAAGGATAGAGAAATACGGGTCACCAACACTGTCTGACCAGGCCCTGCTCACTTGTCCATCTGTAAAAATAGGCCCGGGCGATTCTGCCAGGTCACACTCCGCTGATGAATTCATTTACCTGGATGAAATTATAGCTGGCGTAGAAATGTATAAAAATATTCTTTCCAACTTATCAAAACACCTGTAAACGATTTACCTATGAAAATCTGGGACAAAGGATACAGCATTGAAGACAAGATCACACAGTTTACGGTAGGCGACGATCTCTCCTATGACCTTCAACTGGCAAAATATGACGTGCTGGGCTCATTGGCACATATGCATATGCTGCGCGATACGGGGTTATTAACCAAGGAGGAAGCTGAGGCCCTGGATAAGGCGTTAAACCAGTTGTTGGAAGAAATTGC
>CAYGOW010000502.1:0-2677 GCA_964351425.1 uncultured Roseivirgaceae bacterium | reverse complement strand
TTAACGTATTTCCTCTGTTGCCTGCAGGTGGAATGGCTGTAACCTCTGGTGTTTCTGTTGAGGTGCTGGACGAGCAATATCAGATTGCCCAAACCCAGACCCATCAAACGTATATGGGTCGTGAGACCGTTATCCAGGAAGCCACATTGGCCGCTTATCAGGAGAATCCTTCTGCAGGACGTTACAATCCGCATGTGGCGACATGGAAAACCGAAGAAGGTGAAGTGAGCCCTGGCGCATTGTCGCTGTGGAAAGGACATAAATATAATAACCACCATTGGGGTATGGTGATTGACATGAACTCATGTACGGGTTGCAGTGCCTGTCACGTGGCATGTCAGTCAGAGAATAATATCCCGGTGGTCGGACGTGATGAAGTAATTAATCGTCGCGATATGCACTGGATGCGTATTGACCGCTATTACAGCAGTGCGTCGGCGGAGAATTACACAGAAATGGAGAAAGCGGCGGAGAATCCGGAAGTGACCTTCCAGCCGATGATGTGTCAGCACTGTAATAATGCGCCATGCGAGACGGTATGTCCAGTGGTGGCCACGACACATAGTACGGAAGGTATCAACCAGATGACCTATAACCGTTGTATTGGTACTCGTTATTGTGCGAATAACTGTCCTTACAAAGTGCGACGATTCAACTGGTTTAAGTACCATGACAATGGTCAGTTTGAGGATGTAAATACCTCCATGAATAATGTTCTTGGAAAAATGGTATTGAACCCTGATGTAACCGTTCGTTCGAGGGGTGTGATGGAGAAATGTTCACTTTGTATCCAGCGTATCCAGTATGGTAAACTGGAAGCCAAGAAAGAAGGACGTCGTCCGAAAGATGGAGAAATAAATACAGCGTGCGCAAGCGCATGTCCGTCTGATGCCATCGTATTCGGAGACATGAATGATCCTGAAAGCCACATTTACAAAATGTTGCGAATCCGGGATACGGAAGAAGCGGATTACATCATTGAGAAAGAAATTCTTGAGCCGCGCGCGTATCATGTATTGGAAGAGATCGGGGTGAAACCGAATGTGACGTATCTCACCAAGATCCGGAATAAGGAAGAAAGTGTATCTGAACAAGCAGATGCCTAATCATAAAAAAGTAAACGACTAAAGAGAAAAATAACAATCTATGCAAGTTACTTCAGCCGTACGCGAAGATTTGGTCACCGGGGGCAAGACCGTCCATGACGTAACCGAGGACATCTGCCGGCAGGTGGAAGGGAAACCTACCAAGTCGTGGATGCTCGGAATGGCCGTCTCACTGGGTGCACTGGGGATCGGTACCTATGCAGTTTTAACCCTTTTGTGGGAAGGTATCGGTGTCTGGGGATTAAATAAAACAGTTGGTTGGGCCTGGGATATCACCAATTTCGTCTGGTGGGTGGGTATTGGACACGCCGGAACCCTGATTTCAGCCATTCTTTTGCTATTTCGCCAAAAATGGAGAATGTCCATTAACCGGGCTGCAGAAGCGATGACCATATTCGCGGTAATTTGTGCCGCGATGTTTCCAGGACTGCACATGGGCCGTCTATGGGTAGGCTTTTACTGGGCATTGCCATTGCCAAATACCTGGGGGTCACTTTGGGTGAACTTCAATTCTCCTCTTCTGTGGGATGTATTTGCCATCTCGACTTATTTTACCGTTTCATTGGTATTCTGGTATATCGGACTGATTCCTGACTTTGCATCGATCCGTGACCGTGCCAAGAATAAGATCTCCAAAGCCGTGTACGGTGCCCTCAGTTTTGGCTGGGATGGTGCAGCAAAAACATGGATGCGCTATGAATCTGTAGCATTGATCCTTGCCGGTCTCGCCACACCGCTGGTATTATCGGTTCACACGATTGTATCCTTTGACTTTGCCACCTCGGTCATTCCCGGATGGCACACGACAATTTTCCCTCCCTATTTTGTGGCAGGAGCGATTTTCTCTGGATTTGCGATGGTGCTTACCCTTATGCTGGTAACACGAAAAGTATTTAAACTGGAAGACTATATTACAGTGAATCACATTGAGTTGATGAACATTGTAATTATGATTACGGGCTCCATTGTAGGTATTGCCTACATTACCGAGTTCTTCATTGCGTGGTATTCAGGCGTGGAGGCTGAGCAATATGCCTTTATTAACCGGGCGACCGGCCCTTACTGGTGGGCGTACTGGACCATGATGACCTGTAATGTTATATCACCACAATTATTCTGGTTCAAGAAGATCCGAACAAATATTGCAGCTACATTCATTTTGTCGATTGTTGTAAACATCGGTATGTGGTTCGAACGATTTGTAATTATCGTGACTTCCCTGCACCGTGATTATCTGCCATCAAGCTGGGCGATGTTTTATCCGACATTTTATGATGTGGGGGTTTACCTTTTCACATTCGGATTATTTTTCACTGCATTCCTGTTGTTTGCCAAATTCTTCCCGGTAATCAACATGGCTGAAGTTAAAAGTATTATCAAGTCGTCCTCATTAAAAGAAACTAAGTAATATGGAAAGCAATAAACATTTCGTTCTGGGAGTCTTTGATGACGAGGATGTGCTGTTATCAGGCATCCAGAAAGTGAGGGAAAGCGGCGTGAAAATTATGGAAGTATATTCGCCATTCCCTGTTCATGGTATTGACGAAGCCCTTGGATATAAGCGAACACGT
>CAYGOW010000501.1:1149-2697 GCA_964351425.1 uncultured Roseivirgaceae bacterium | reverse complement strand
GAGATTTTGGTGTCTACGCTTACACCAACTTCGGTATTGCCGCCTGAGGGTACATAGTGGAAAAACTTTCAGGAGTCAAAATTGCAGAATTCATCCCACCCAGGATAATACCACCATTGGGACTTAAAGAAACTTTTGTGGGCTATCCTCCGGATCCGGTCGACCAATCACAGGTGAAGACCTGGTACCGCTGGAATGATGAGATGAAGACCTATTTGGTCCGATACGAGCTTGATCAATTATATATGCCCTATTATCCGGCAGCCTGGGGTCTGTTTTCTACTGCAAAGGATTATGCCGTTTTTCTCCGGATGATCCTGAATGGGGGATCCTGGCAGGACAAAAGACTTCTTACGCCTGGATCTGTAGAAGAAATGTTACGCATGCAGGTGGTAGAAGAAGGTCCTTATGGATATGGGTTAGGGTGGGAAGTGGAACAACAGCCTAAGGCGATCCTCGGGGATCTTCCTGACAGGTTCGGACATGGGGGCAGTGATGGTACGCTGGGGGATGCCTATACTAAAGACAGCGTCATTGTCATAATCATGTCGCAGTCAGAAGACGGTTATCATCGCCAGGCGATTTCAAATTGGCTGTCGGCGTTGAATATCGTGTATTCTATGAATGAAAAAACCTTTTCGAATGGCATTCAGATCGAATCCATTCCTAATGAACAATTGCTCTCATATACCGGCCTGTACCGGGGGGACATTCCGGAGAATGAAGGTGAAGAGTTCCTCATCAGGGCAGAAGTTTTTCAGCAGTTTCTTCTGCTGAAGATGAATGCATTCGGAAGCGAAACGGGCACGTCGCTAAAATTGATTGCTTCCGGAGATGACCGGTTTTTTCGAGCTGAATACGATACACAGAACACGGCAGTACTTGATTCCAGCCAGGTTTTTTACTTCAAAAGGGATGAAGCGGGTCAGATTGAAAGTATTGAGATCAGTGCAGGTGAAGGAAATTACCTCAAAGGCATCAAAGTCAACGAAAAGGAAATGCGAAAGGAAATAGCCCGTAATCAGAACAGGACTTTTGCACATGACCTGGTCAAAATGGAACTCGAGAAAAATGGCATCCCGGCAGCCAAGGAATTCTCCCGATCCCTATTTAATACACGTCCGGATTCCGTTGTATTTCACCATAGTTTATTAAACAGTTTGGGGTATTATTATTTGTATAAGGATGAGTATGAGAAAGCCATTGCTGTATTTGAAATGAATATTCAAGCCTATCCCGATGTGGCCAATTGCTACGATAGCGTGGCCGATGCGTGGCGATATAAAGGCGACCCTAAAAAGGTTGAGGAATATTTGAATAAAGCCCGGCAAAAATCCGAGTCGAATTGAATTTTATCCTTTATCCCTGACTGCTGTCTTTTGTATGGGCGACTTGTCCGTCGTCTGTCGGCCTTCATCGTCCATCGTAGCTTTCCTTGACCACCGAAGCCATGGCATAGGTAGTAGCGTAGATGAGAGCTCCACGCTGCGGCTTATTATTATTGAAGGCGGAGCGTTTCCCTCTGACCAATATGCGGTAAAGTCGCAA
>CAYGOW010000501.1:272-1139 GCA_964351425.1 uncultured Roseivirgaceae bacterium | reverse complement strand
GACGCTCCGGCTGACGGTAGGGGAGCGCTTGTCGGCCGTAGCGTCCACGCTGCGGCCACTCTTTTCATTCGAGTGGGTCTGCTACTTCACCTCACCATCATCCCTCAATCCGCTCCAGCTCCCTGTCAATTGTGTCCAGGATTAGTTCCAGCTGGGAAACCAGTCTGACCTTTCGTGAGTAGAAATTTTCCAGTTCCATGGTATGTAACCGAAGAATTTCTGTCAATTCATTCTTTTGAAGAAAGCCTTTTTGTGGAATCATTCGGATGTAAGGCGTGCCGTTTGGGTCGATGGCTGGTTCGGAAGTAAATAATGCCACCTGCAAGTCAAGTACCCGGCTATCGATGCCCATGTTTTCGTCATAGGTATTAATAAATCGTGTAAGCCTGGGAAGGGTATTTTCAAAGGTCTTCAGGATTTGAAGGCGAACAGAATCATTGCGGATTTTCTCTACCCCTCTTATTTTCAGCGATTCGTAAATACTGGTATTGTAATCAAAGGAGAATCCCAAATTAATCACATCCCAGTACCTGTTCATCAAGGCAGTATCCACCTCTGTCTGTCCTGATTGACTGGCAGCAATTAACGTGCGGACAGCTGCGGCGCGCCGATCAACACGTTCTGAAACCAATTCAAAGAATAGCATATCCTCCCGGAGAGAAGTCCTTAGCTGCTGCAATACTTCCTTTTCATAAATCCTTTCCTGGCGGTCCTGCCAGGCACTGTTGATCATCAGGGCGATCAGGATCCCGGCCACCACCAACACTATTTCGCCAAGAGCATATACAAGGTAACGGGTAAGGCGGTTTTGGGCAAGCAGCTGATGGCGCATGCGGCGCAGAAATGTAAGCATAGGGAAAGATAGGA
>CAYGOW010000501.1:0-262 GCA_964351425.1 uncultured Roseivirgaceae bacterium | reverse complement strand
GCATAGACATTGTTTAATGGGAAAAGATAGGAATAAAAGTTGAAATGAGGGATTATGAAATTTCTTCCAGTCGGAGGTAGGTATAAGTTCGTCCCGCCTTGAGGGGAGCAGTGGGAGGTGTTAATGGTGCCAGAGATTAGAAATGATAACACCCCTAAAGTCCCCTGCCTACCGGCAGGCAGGCCTCCAGGGGACACGCTAATTTGTCGTCCCCCCTGGAGGGGGGCGAAGGGGGGTGTCAATCACTGTCAGGATGAAATGA
>CAYGOW010000500.1:0-2733 GCA_964351425.1 uncultured Roseivirgaceae bacterium | reverse complement strand
AAACAGGTTAAAACCTGATTTGATTTGGGTAGGTTTAAGTAGCCCCAAACAAGATTATTTGGTCGATTCGCACGTTCAGGAGCTCAAAAGGGGCGTTTTATTGGGCGTAGGAGGTGTTTTTGACTATCTCTCCGGAGAAGTAGCCAAAAGTCCGGAATGGATAAAGAAAATCGGATTACGTTGGCTTTGGCGGTTATGCAGTGAACCGAAAAGACTGGGCCCAAAATATTGGAATACAATTAAATTTTTCATTTCGAGCGCATATAATAAAAGTGATTTTAAAAAAAGTTAGATTTTGGTGGTAACTTTCTGAAGATGAGATGTATTAAGAGTAAACCTACTAAAATAGGCGTGTTGGCTTTAATGAGATGAGAACAAGAAATTTACTTTTAATTTTCCTGCTACTTGATTTGTTGTTGATAGTTACAAGTGTATCTATCATATCTCTGGTCCGGTACGGAACTGACTATACTACCTGGCCAGTAGCGAACTTGCTTTACGTCTTATTGAGTAGCTGGTTTTTAAGTTATCTGATTTATATCGATGATTTGAAATTTATGAAGTATAAGCTTGATAAGCTTATTAAAATTCAGTCACAAAAATTCATCACCTTTTTATCTATTGCCGCGCTTCTCATATTATTTCTAAATTTTGATTCAGCTTCACGAGCTGTATTTTTTGGTACGGCCATCTTATTTTATTGCGTAAAGATTATAGTTGCAGTTTGCCTGTTTTATTTTCTCCGTATTACCAATGAGAAAAATATGAGTCCATTCGTGGTCATAGGCAATAATAAAATCGGATATGGTATTTATAATTATTTCAGGAAGAATACTTACCTGGGGTATCAGCCACTAGCCATTTTAGATGAGCGTAGTCCACCGCGAATGAATGGTGTGGTAATAGGAAGTATTGATGACTTTCAAAAAATTTATGAAGAACAACCCTTCAATGAGGCAATAATTGCGGTTCCAATGACCGAAACCAAAATCATTGAACGGATGGTCAAAACATCGGAGAAAATGGGCGTTAGACCCAGAATCGTTCCGTTTTTTCAGCAGGACATCGACAAAAATTTCAAGGTCCAGTTACTTGGTGATGTTCCTACACTTACCCTGCGTGATGTTCCTCTCGATCGATACCCTAACAGGTTTTGGAAACGGGCCTTTGACCTTTTATGTACCTCCATCGGGATTATATTGCTAATGCCTTTATTTATAATCATTGCGATTGCCATAAAGATTGATAGCAAAGGTCCTATCTTTTATCGTCCTATCCGATTGGGCGTTAATAACCGTCCATTTTCTCTTTATAAATTCCGATCAATGGTGAATAGTGACGACGAGAAAGGCGGAACCCAGAGTACAAAGAAACATGATCCCCGAGTTACAGGAGTAGGACGTTTTCTGCGTAAGTATAACCTTGATGAATTGCCACAATTAATTAACGTTCTTAATAATGAGATGTCATTAGTTGGCCCCAGGCCGCACCGCGTTTACCTGAATCGACAATTACAGGAAAAAATGGGACAGTATATGATCCGGCATTATATTAAGCCGGGTATTACTGGATGGGCTCAGGTAAATGGTTGGCGCGGACCGACCGAAACGAAGCTTCAATATATGGGAAGGACGCTTCACGATATCTGGTACGTAGAGAACTGGACATTCCTTCTGGATATTTATATTATTTTCCTCACTTTCTTTGGAGCTAAGGTTCGAAAAAATGCATTCTGATTCAAATAACAATAATACATACCTGGTAATTATGGCTGGCGGGATAGGATCTCGTTTTTGGCCTATGAGTACACCTTCCCGTCCCAAGCAATTCCACGATATACTTGGTACCGGGCGAACGTTATTCCAATCGACAGTAGATCGGTTTCGCGATCTGGTACCTATAGAAAATATCTATGTTGTAACTGCGGATAAATATGCCGGGTTGGTTGCCGATCAGGAACCGGGAATACCCTCGGAAAATATCCTTCGTGAGCCCATGCTCCGGAATACGGCACCTTGTATTGCGTTTGCTGCCTATGCCATCCAGGCCAAGAATCCGGATGCCTCCATGATTGTTACACCTGCAGATCATTTTGTAGCCCGTGAATCGGATTTTAAAAAGATAGTGACATCTGCATTGACCTGGCTTTCTTCCAACGACGAGGCCTTGATGACCATGGGGATCGCTCCTGACCGACCAGAGACAGGTTACGGGTATATCCAAACGGATGGATTTAAGGAGAATGACATTGTACCAGTGAAACAATTTCGTGAGAAACCGGATTTAGCCACAGCCCTGACATACCTGAAAAGTGGTGATTATTTATGGAACTCAGGAATTTTTCTTTGGAAAATAAAGACGATCGTTCAATCGTTTGAAGAATATCTCCCGGAAATACATGCAATTTTTTCAGGTAAAAAAGTTCATGAAATGAAGGGACAGGAATTATTTGATACATACGAACATTCTCCTAATATTTCGATAGATTACGGTGTTTTAGAGCGAGCCAACAATATTTATGTGGTAAAAGCAGATTGTGGCTGGTCCGATCTTGGAACGTGGGGATCGTTGTGGCAACAGGAGAATCATGATGCTAATGGAAATAGCATGGTACCAGGGAAAACACATCTCTATGATACGAAGGACTGCGTTATCAGAGTTCCTGCGGATAAGGAAATAATTATTGAAGGCCTCACAAATTTTATTATTGTGGATGATCCTGATCATCTTCTT
>CAYGOW010000499.1:0-2734 GCA_964351425.1 uncultured Roseivirgaceae bacterium | reverse complement strand
CATCTGTGCAATACGAGATAACATAAGAGGCCCGACGTATCGCAACTTATTTGCCCGTTGGATCGACATCAGGCGTCCCGCATAATCACCCACGGCATGGGGTGTCACCAGGCCAAAAGCCAGGCCGGCAAGAATGCCTTCTAGAGATCGCCTGAAGGAGATTGGCTCATCCAGCGATAACAGGTATTGCCATTTAATGGCTTCAAGTCCCAGGTTTACCGGAATGAGGCAAACGGCCAGCCAGAAGAACGGATGCGATAAGATTTGTCCTGCAGATACCTGATCCCAGACCAGTTCCTGATTGGAAAAATGCCGGTATAAGTAAACCAGGACGGCGATGAAAACTACCCCTCGCAGAAGTGATTCAAGCGGGCGGACCAGTTCTTTTTTTAGCGGGAGAGTATACCTATATTGCATGCCAGAGCAAAGAAGGTAAAAAATTGGCAGAAAGGGAAAGAATCATACTTGGACTGGATCCGGGAACGAATGTCATGGGGTATGCGGTGATTTTGATCCAGTTACGCAAAATCAAATTGCTGCAATACGGAGTCATCCACCTGAGTAAATACGCCGGGCACGAACTGAAGCTTAAAAAAATATTTGAGCGGATCAGCCAGGTTATCGAGGAATTCAGTCCGGACGAAGTAGCCCTCGAAGCCCCGTTTTACGGGAAAAATGTCCAGTCCATGTTAAAGCTTGGCCGCGCACAGGGTGTAGCCATGGCTGCTGCTCTTTCCAAAGGAATCCCCATCACTGAATATGCCCCGAAGAAAGTGAAACAGTCCGTTACCGGGAATGGAAACGCTTCCAAGGAACAGGTGTCCAGTATGCTTGTCAAACAATTGAATATTAAAGAAGCCCCTAAATTACTGGATGCCACCGATGCGCTGGCCGTTGCCTTGTGCCATCATTACCAATTTGGCACCCAGTCGACAAAGACAACAAGCTGGAGTTCATTTGTTAAAGACAATCCGGAGCGATTAAAATAATTTCACTTAATTTTCCGCGATCATTAGTATATAAATCAGAATGAAATCGTTTTTCCTGTTTATTCTTTTTTGTCCATTAGCAGTATTTGGTCAATTTGATAATTCTGGTCCGGGGCGTGCACTTTTTTTTGATGGCAATTCGCCGTCACATGTTGATCTTGGGGATACGTATAATTCACTTACCTTTCCATTTACCATATCTATGTGGATCAGGCTTTCGGAGGATAAGAATAATATTGCAGCAATCTTTGCGTCAGAAGAGGGTGATTTTCTTTATCGTGGATTTTGGGTAAGGATAACCAAAACCAACCTTGGTCTTGGTTGGGGAGATGGTACAGGTGGTAATTTCCAGGCTTATCGTCGCGTAAAAGTAGCCGATGTAGAAGACATCTCCGGAAAATGGGTTCACCTTACATTCACTGCACGCGCAGACGATGATATAGAAATCTATTTAAATGGTATTCGCCAGTCCAGTTATTGGACTGGATCTAGTTCATTATCTATGGAAATTGGCACTACTGACAGGGTTTCTATAGGTCAAATGTATACTAATGGGGAATACTGGAGAATGAAGGGGTATATCGACGAAATGCGCCTTTGGAACCGTATAAGGTCAGAAACAGAAATTCGCCGTGATATGTGCAGACGAATTGGCAATCAACAAGACGGTCTAATTGGTTATTGGAGGTTTGATGAAACTTCAGGTCAGACTACCATTGATAATTCTGTTCAAGAACAAAATGGCCAACGAATTCTTTTAAATGAATTTCCTTATTCCGGGGCACCAATTGGGGATACTAGTATTTATTATTATCCGGCTTCTACAAAAGGATACATGGAAAAGAATGACGTTGGTGTAGAGGTCACAAATTTATCTTCAAATATTCTTGGCTACCATATTTATTTGGAAGAAACATCGAGCATAGACAATTCTGCATGTAATCCAGGATACTATTTCGGTGTATTTTCCTTCACAAATTCAATTCAAAATGGTGAATTAACGGTGAAACTATCTCAGCAAGTTGATTCGCTAAGCTTCCGAGAAAGTAATTTTGAACGATATTGGAATAATGTAAGACTAAATGCCAACAACGAATACAGCTTTACCAAACGAAATGAATTTATTCCAATTGGAGGCATCAAAATCAACCTTGGTGAAGATATCCAATTGTGCGAAAACGCAAGTCTTATACTTACTCCCACAAACCTCGAAAATATTAATTTAAATTGGTCCGACGGATCCTTTGGGCCTAGTTATGAAATAAATGGGGAATCAAGGGTCTGGGCCTCTATTGAAGGTCTGTGTGGTATCTCTTCCGATACGGTATTTATCAGTTATAAATCAGCCCCTAAAATTGCGCTGGACAAATCAATATACTTTTGCAATGAGTTGCCGTTTGAATTAACACTAAACACCGACCCTTCGACCTCCGTCACCTGGTCACATGGAATCCAGGGCAATAGCATCAATTTAATAAAGCCAGATTCGATTACATACACAGCGAGAAATGAATGTGGTATAGATCAAGGCACTATCTTTGTAAAAGGGTTAGCGCCATTTGACCCGCCACCTAATATTTTCACGCCCAATGGCGATGAATTTAACAATGAATTTATCCTAGCGGAGAGTTTAGAAGGCTCAGAGCTGACGGTTGTAAACAGATGGGGCAAAGTAGTTTATTATAATCCAGCTTATTATAATTCCTGGAATGGTGCAGGCCTTTCCGCTGGGACTTATTATTATA
>CAYGOW010000498.1:0-2739 GCA_964351425.1 uncultured Roseivirgaceae bacterium | reverse complement strand
GAGTCAGTATTGATTTTAAGCAAGGGAAGGAAGCTGTAACCCGCATACAAACACTGGAAGGATTTAAGAACCATACCCTTGTTGAATGTCGGCCGCTTACCGGGAGAATGCATCAGATACGGGTACATATGGCCTACCTTTTCGCTCCGATTGTATCCGATCATTCCTATGGAGGTCGTGACTTCTATCTCTCTTCCGTGAAAAAGAAATTTAACCTGAAGAAAGGACAGGAGGAACAACCGCTGATTAAACGGAATGCGCTGCATGCGTTTTCAATTGCTTTCAAGGGATTGGAAGATGAAATGATAAAGGTGGAGGCACCTTATCCTAAGGACTTCCGGGTCCTGGTTTCACAACTGGAGAAAAATCGGTAATTGAATGCCTGAATACTTCAAATATTTAAGTTGGTATGTTGTTTTTAAAAATATATAAATCTATCTTTGTGCCCCTCTTTGAGAGGGAAGTAAAGAATATTGTCAATAATAAAGCGTAATAGGCGTGGATACTTTAAGTTATAAAACCATTTCTGAGAACAAGGGCACGGTGCAGAAAGATTGGGTGATAGTTGATGCTGAAGCCAAGGTTCTGGGTCGTCTTTCCAGTGAAATTGCCAAGATCATTCGTGGCAAGAATAAACCTGGGTACACACCGCATGTTGATTGTGGCGACAACGTGATCGTAATCAACGCGGACAAAGTGCGTATGACCGGCAAAAAATGGACTGATAAACAATATGTTTCACACACGGGTTATCCTGGTGGACAACGTACGGAGACTCCATTGGAGGTCAAACGTAAGAAGTCGTCCATCATCCTGGTAGAACGTGCAGTTCGTGGAATGCTTCCCAAGAATCGTCTGGGCCGTGCTTTATTTAAGAATCTTTATGTATATGAAGGAGCTGAGCATCCACACGAAGCGCAGCAACCTACAGAAATCAATATCTAATTAATGGAAGTAATCAGTTCAATCGGAAGAAGAAAAACATCGGTTGCCAGGATATACCTGACACCTGGTAATGGTGAAATTACGGTCAATGATCGATCAATAAAGGAATACTTCCCTTCAGAGATCCTTCAGACAATCGTAAGCCAGCCTTTGAATACCGTCAATGAAGTTGACGCGTATGACATCTCGGTGAATGTGGACGGTGGTGGACCAACGGGACAGGCGGAAGCGGTACGTCTCGCAATTTCACGGGCACTCGTAGAGATAAATGCTGAACACAGACCTCCTCTTAAGAAGGAAGGTTTCCTGACAAGGGATCCACGTATGGTGGAAAGAAAGAAATACGGTCGCAGAAAGGCTCGTAGAAGATTCCAGTTCTCGAAACGATAATAGCTGGACAAGCTTAAGAAAACAAGTAATAATGGCAGATAAATTAACAAATAAAGACTTACTGGATGCTGGTGTTCATTTTGGACACTTAACGAGAAAGTGGGACCCTAAGATGGCTCAGTTCATCTTCATGGAAAAAAACGGGATCCATATTATCGACCTGAATAAGACCCTTGAGTGCCTCGACAAAGCATCTTATGCGCTCAAGAACATTGTACGATCAGGTAGAAAAGTGTTGTTCGTAGCAACGAAGAAGCAGGCGCAGGATGTTGTGGCGGAAGAAGCCCGGCGTTTGAACATGCCGTATGTCACTGAGCGTTGGCTTGGTGGAATGCTGACCAACTTTGCGACGATCAGAAAATCACTGAAAAAAATGAGTTCCATCGACAAACTCATGAAAGATGAGTCTTACCAGAACCTGGCAAAACGGGAGCGGTTGACGATCACACGTGAGAAAGAAAAACTGGAACGCGTATTGGGAGGAATTGCTGACTTAAACCGTCTGCCTGCTGCATTGTTCGTCATCGACGTCAAGCGCGAGCACATTGCGGTGAAAGAAGCGCAAAAACTGAACATTCCTGTTTTCGCAATGGTGGATACTAACTCGGATCCAACTGGTGTGGATTTTCCTATCCCTGCGAACGATGATGCATTCAAGTCTATTTCTCTTATCTCAAACTACATCGGTAAGCAAATTGAAGATGCACTGATGGAGCGTAAGAAAGATAAAGAAGAAGCGGCGTTGAAGAAGGAAGAAGAGGCTAAAAAGAAAGCCGACGAGAAGGAAACTGTAGAGTAGAAAAATTATACGTTACTGTATATTGATATAAATGAAATTGAACATCGGGGTAACGGTGTTCAATTTTTTTTAGACAGAATCAGAAACAAGATCATCAACATATAAATAAAACGACTATGGCTATTACGGCAAAAGATGTAAATAAGCTTAGACAAATGACCGGAGCGGGCATGATGGATTGTAAAAAGGCACTTACCGAAGCGGAAGGTGACTTTGATAAAGCCATTGAGATTCTCCGTAAAAAAGGACAGAAGGTATCTGCTTCACGGGCAGATCGTGAAACGACCGAAGGAGCAGTATTTGTACGCACAAGTGATGACAATTCAGCGGGTGTAATGATTGCCCTTAATTGTGAGACAGATTTTGTTGCCAAGAATGATGAATTCCAGAAGTTGGGCGAAAATATTGTTGATATTGCTTTTGAAAAGCAACCAGCGAATGTTGAGGCGCTCTACGCTGAGAAATTAGGTGACCTGACCATTCAGGAAAAGATCACTGAACTTGTCGGTAAAATCGGAGAGAAGATTGAAATCAGTGAATACGTTAGCCTTTCAGGTGAGGCAGTAGTCCCTTACATCCATGCAGGTAGCAAATTGGGTGTTCTC
>CAYGOW010000497.1:2355-2755 GCA_964351425.1 uncultured Roseivirgaceae bacterium | reverse complement strand
GGTTCGCAAGAATGAAATGCAGCAAGTAACACAACTCCTCGGCCTAAAACATACCGGGGTTATTGATTTTACCATGAGGAACTCCATGGATACCGTGAGTCAACCCTGGATACCGATCCCCTATGATCAATTTAACGCCAGCTTTGGCATGGACTCCTTGCGTATGTTTGTCAGGCAAGCCATTCTCCGGGCCAGACCTACTGTTATTTTTACCCTTGACGACGTGATTGGTGGGTATGGTCACCCGGAACACGTGGTTGTGAGTCAGATAGCGGTGGAGGTGAGCAAAGAATTACATGCCTCGAATAATCATTCTGTGTCACGTATTTATCAGAATGTCTGGCCGGAATCGCAGTCGGTGAGTATTATGGGGGAGGGAGGTCCGTATGCGATCGGCAAA
>CAYGOW010000497.1:0-2345 GCA_964351425.1 uncultured Roseivirgaceae bacterium | reverse complement strand
CGAATGTGACGGTATGCCCGAACCGGATGTTTACATTGATATCAGTGGTTCAGGATCAGCCAAAATGGATATTCTTTTGGCCCATGCTTCACAGCATCGCAACCTGAAGAAATTTGTACCCTATTATAACTTTTATCCTGGCTGGGTCTACTTCAGTATTTTTGACCAGGAGCATTTTCGTATTGTAGAAATAGATCAGGAAATTTAAATCAAAACGCCACTGATCCCGGGAAGGATACTTATCGTCCCTCTTTTTTAAGGACAAATACCCGGCTGATATTAAATCCGAAGTAGATATCCCCATTCATGAGGTCTCCCTGCGTCTCGGCCACAAAATTCGGTTCGACCATGCCTTTTGAATTGGTTACATGTAGCTGAAAAACGTGCCCCCCGGTTTCAATATCAACGCCAATAGCAATGGAATTATCCGTGACCGATGCATTGTAGCCATCCAGTTGATAGTAGTATTCTCCGGTAACAGCGACCCTGTTTGATACTTTCAGCCTTCCGCCGATACCCAGCGCATAAACATCATTTTGATCTTCTTCCGTGGGTACCAGGTTTCGATGAATATAGGTTGGCATGATCTGCAGGGAGAATGAGTTATTCCATTTTCGGGCGATTAAAAGCTGGCCGGAATAGGACATTCTTGAACTGAAATAATTGGTTCGTTCGGGATTGTCCCATTTCAGCGAATTCAAGGTGGCACTGGTAAAGGCAGTAACCGTAACCGGCATAAATCGTTTGCCGTTGGATTGGCGGAGCAGTTTTGCCTTAACATAGCCATCAAATGTTTTTTTGAACGTGCTTCGTCCAACGCCTACATTGAGCCAGTTCGTGATACCGTACTGAAAACCTAACCGCATGGTGGCCTGGTCCAGCCCGAAAAAATTATAAGCGCCGTCATTGATTTTACCAAAGCGGTGCTGAATCACAAATTGCAATTCGCCCGGCGAGGTGAGCTCGACGGATTGCCCGTGGATGATCCGGGTATCTTTGAAGGTAGCATAGACGTAGTCGGTTGTTTCCCCTTCTTCCTGGTCAAGAATATCCAGCAGGTCATCCTGGGCAACAAGCAGGGTTGAATAGGCAACGGCCAATAAGGTGATGACAAGGGTTTTCATGCTTAATTGGAGTAAGGCGTCAGTGCCATATCAAGCTTGATCTTTACATTTTCCGCGATTTTACCCGTTACGGCGGAAGGGATTTCAATCTTGTAGTCCTCCAGGCTGATATCAAACTCGGAGGACAGGGTAAATCCCCTGGCAGTGGTTTGAATGGTACCGGTTGTCTCTACCTGCTTCGTGATCCCATGGATGGTCAGGTCGCCTTTGACCCGGACTTCATGCTTTCCCTCTTTGTCCAGATCAGCCTCATTGAGGTTGGTGATTTGCCCTTTGAAAGTTGACTTAGGGTATTTATGGGATTCTACATAATTCTCATTGAAGTGCTCCTCCATCAATGCTTTCTCAAATTTGAACCCGCGCATTTGCAGAGAGACTGCGATATCGCCGCTTGACTTATCTAAAATGCATGAGGCTTGCTGATTAAGCGCCTCAATCTTTTCCATTGGGGCATCCGAATAGAAACTAATTTCACCTGTACGGGTGAAATACCGGTCCTGAGTCCAGGCGCAGGTGAAGGAAAGGAGACAGATGGATAGAATGGTTAGTCGTTTCATAGCTGGTTTATTTAATTGTTGGTAGCACCGTTGTCGAGCCACGCTTGTAATTTTTCCTGATCACATCGGCTCAAAGGAGCTGATGGCGGCATGTCTCTTTGTATGAGAACCCGGTTTTCAAGCTGACCGTCCACGGCAATGTTTTTAATGGATTGAAAGGAGGTTAACACAACCCTGCCTGTTCCTGACACATGACAGCCTGCGGTGGCGCATTTGGCATCAATCATTGGTTTTATGTCGAGGCTAAATGAAACGTCAGGAGAATAACACGATGATTCATTTGGGTACAGCGATTCTTCGTTGTCGTAATAGCAGGAAGACAGGCTGAGGCCGATGAATACAATCAGGAGACAGGTGTGTTTCATTTCATTAGTTGTTTTGAGCTCCTTCTTCCAACCAGATCCGGATCACATCAATGTCACAATCGGTAAGACCGCCACCCGGGGGCATGTCTTTTACTTCGATTACCCGGGTACGAAGGAGGCCGTTATCCGCCCACTTTTTCACGTCATTAAAGGTATTTAGTACGCCGTTTCCTGAACCAGTGCCATGACATCCGCTGGAGGTGGCACAACTCACTTTAATGATCGGATTGATATGGCTGGCATACGAGATATTTTCAGTAATACAGGAAGTGCATTCATTCTGCAGGGCGCCTTGTAAA
>CAYGOW010000496.1:0-2774 GCA_964351425.1 uncultured Roseivirgaceae bacterium | reverse complement strand
GTTTTGGAACCCGTTACGCCGGTGGTTGCACATCCGGGCATGCGATCAGCGGCCTGAGTGATTTGCAGCTTCCATCGTTGATTGCTGTCATTGGCTTCTTTATCGGCGGCCTGTTTATGACCTATGTTTTACTGCCATACATCCTAACCCTATAATTAAACGCAATGAAATACTTTAAATATATTATCGTAGGAATTGTCTTTGGGATTACCCTTACCAAGGCAGAAGTAATTTCCTGGTACCGGATTTATGAAATGTTCCGATTTCAGTCCTTTCATATGTACGGCGTGATCGTTTCTGCCGTGGTGCTCGGAATTCTCTTTACACAACTGATTAAACGCACCGGGATGAAATCACTTGATGGCGAGCCAATCACTATACAGCCAAAACAAATGAGTATCCCACGTTATCTTTTCGGGGGCATTATCTTTGGTCTAGGCTGGGCAATGACAGGTGCCTGCCCGGGCCCGATGTTTATCCTGATTGGAAATGGAGTAACCGTTGTCATTGCAATGGTGGCCTCGGCAATTCTTGGAACCTACGTATACGGTTTACTAAGAGATAAACTGCCACACTAGGCAGCAGCAGGAATCAGCGGAGAATGAAACGAGGTATCTGGATTGGCATCATTATGCTATGGGCACTGCATGGTGCCCTTGCACAGGAAGCACCCATAAATAAAAAGGGAAAGGTAAATGGCGAATGGCGGACCTTTTACCTTCACACCTTTAATAAGGATGACCTCAAAGATTTCTATGCGATTGGCACCGGCGGACATATTGGCTATACCTATACCTTTACTCAACGATGGAAGGCCGGTGCGCGCCTTTATACCAGCCTGAATACGAATATTCAGGATTTGAGTATTCCGGACGCAACAACAGGCAGATTTACCAGATACGAAATCGGCCTTTTTGATGTAACAGATGTAGACAATAAATTCATTGTTTTACCCGGAGAATTATTCCTGACCTATACAGCAAACCACCACGCCGTAACAATCGGACGAATGAAACGGGCAACGCCGTTCCTGAACCCACAGGATGGCCGGATGATCCCGACATTGGTGGAGGGACTTTGGTATCAATACAAACCTTCGGACAAGGTGAATGTCCAGGCAGGATTACTTAATAGAATTTCTCCGCGGGGAACCCGTAAATTTTATCGTATCGGGCAAAGTATCGGTACTTTTTCAGGGGGCAGGGATACTAACGGCAGACCCAGCCAATATCCGGGAAATACAAATTCCGATTTTATTTTTATTACCGGAATAACCACGGCCATTTCTCCAGTCGCCCAATTAGCTGCATGGAATACGTATGTGGACAATGTTTTTAATACTATCTATTTGCGACCCGAATTTGACCTTATCGGAGAAAAATTGACCCTTTCACTGGAATGGGCACATCAGCGAAAGGTGGGCAACGGCGGAAATTCAATTGATTCACTCAGTTACTTTACGGCAAAATATGCCAATCTGATTGGCGCCCAACTCGCCTTGAAAAAAGGCAGGGGCAAAATTCTGATTGGTTATGATTATATCACTGACGACGGACGATTTCTGTTTCCGCGGGAATGGGGACGGGAAGGCACTTTTACGTTTCAAAAACGTGAACGTGCAGAAGGATCACAAAATAACCATGCCCTGGTCCTCTCCTACGATCAATTCTTCGAGGGAGAAAACAGCAGGATGCGCTCAGTTATCAGTGTCGGTCACCAATGGAAACCCTCTCCCACGGATGTTGTACGCAACAAGTACGCCCTTCCCGGATATACCCACATTAATCTGGATATTTCAGCCTCCACGGATAAATTGAAGGGATTAAAACCCGAACTGCTATTAACCTACAAAATCGGTAGGAATGATTTTCCTGAAAATCCAAATTTCATCCTGAATAAGGTAGATATGTTTCAGATAAATCTGGTTGTAAACTACCAGTTCTAAGCATAAAGTGCGGAATGTTAGCTTATTCTGTAACAAAAGTCACAGACTCATAAATTGATTCCTGTTATCATTACAGTAGGTATTAAAAAAATCACGCGCTATGAAAGTAGAACAAATTTACACCGGTTGCCTGGCAGAGGCAGCCTATTACATTGAGTCTAATGGCGAAGTTGCCATTGTTGATCCTTTACGCGAAGTAGCTCCTTATATAGATAAGGCTACAGAAGAAGGAGCCAAAATAAAATACGTCCTGGAAACACATTTCCATGCTGATTTTGTTTCTGGCCATATAGATCTTGCCAAAAAAACGGGCGCCACGATCGTATACGGACCAACCGCAAAACCGGAATTTGAAGCACATATAGCCAAAGACGGGGAAATCCTTGAGCTCGGGAATATATCGATCAAAGTATTGCATACTCCGGGACACACCATGGAATCTTCTACGTATTTATTACTGGATGAAGACGGGGATGAACATGCCATTTTTACAGGGGATACTCTCTTTATCGGGGATGTAGGCCGACCTGACCTTGCGGTTAAGACTGACCTTAGCCGGGAAGATCTTGCCGGACATCTCTTTGAATCGCTGCGAAATAAAATTCTTCCTCTACCAGACAGCGTCATTGTTTACCCAGGACATGGTGCCGGATCTGCCTGTGGTAAAAATATGAGTACCGAAACGACCGACACGCTCGGACATCAAAAAATGTCCAACTACGCGTTGCGTGCCGATATGTCCAAGGACGAATTCATCAAGGAAGTTACTACCGGACTGGTTGATCCTCCGCAGTATTTCCCGAAAAATGCAGTCATGAACAAATCAGGC
>CAYGOW010000495.1:2504-2776 GCA_964351425.1 uncultured Roseivirgaceae bacterium | reverse complement strand
TGCCGACAAAGGAGTGAGTATTTACGCCTTTAAGCCCAATGCCTTCGGAAGTGGGAATACCGACGCAGAGGTTGACTACGGCATGCGGGCAGCCAAGGCTCTGGGGGCCACCCACATTACACTGGAACATCCCAGTGATGACGCCCAGACCCTGCGTCTTGGGAAAATGGGCAAAAAAAATAAGGTATATGTTGGCTATCACGGGCACGAGCAACAAACTCCGACTTTCTGGGATACGGCGCTTGACCAATCGTCCTTCAATGCCATGAACC
>CAYGOW010000495.1:0-2494 GCA_964351425.1 uncultured Roseivirgaceae bacterium | reverse complement strand
ATTATATTGCCGCAGGAAATACCGATCCCCTTGGCTTGCTGCGGGAAAAACACGACCGGATCGTGAGCATGCACGTGAAGGACCGCCAGAATCCTGCCCATGGCAAGGATAATGTGATGTGGGGAGAAGGGGATACCCCGATTCCGTCCGTCCTCCAACTGATGCGTGACCAGAAATATTCGTTTCCGGCTACGGTCGAACTGGAGTATCCGATTCCTGATGGATCTGATCCTGTCAGGGAAGTCCGCAGGTGCCTGGAGTTCTGCAAGGATGCCCTGGCCTGATTCTTTGAGAAGTACTTGCCATTGATTATCCGTATTTCATTATCGCTATGAGAAGTATTATTTATTTTGTATTTGTCCTGCTGCTATATTCGGCATGCACCAAGACACCTGAAGCCAATCCGGAAACACAACCGGAGCAAAATCGGGCATTCTCCGAAACCTATCAACCCCCTGCCTTTACCAATGATCAGCGAATCGCGAAGATTCAGTCATTGGCACCTGCATTAAAATCACTGATTGAGAAGCATCAGCAGGAGAGGTATATTCCTGGTGTGGCGTACGGTATAGTTGTAGATGATTCGCTGGTATTGGCGTCATCTGTTGGGTTGGCCAGTATTGCGGAGGATCGGGCAGCAACGACGACTACGGCATTTCGCATCGCATCCATGACCAAAAGTTTCACGGCCATGGCCATTTTGAAACTCAGGGATGAAGGCAAGCTGTCCCTGGAGGATCCGGCGGAGAAGTACATACCGGAGATGGCAGGGCTGGAATACCTGACCACCGATGCACCTGTTATTGACATTGAAAACCTGCTTACCATGACGGCCGGGTTTCCCGAGGATAACCCCTGGGGGGACAGGCAGCTGGACGAACCGGATCAGATGCTGCTGGACCTGATGTCAGGCGGCGTTGCATTCTCCAATGTCCCTTCATATGCGTATGAATACAGCAATACGGGGTATGCTTTGCTCGGACATATCATTTCCAAGGTAAGCGGTATGCCTTATCAGCAGTATATCACGGAGAATATTTTGCTTCCGCTCGGGATGACCCATACTTATTGGGAAATTGACGACGTGCCCCGGGAGGACCTGGCCATTGGCTACCGGTACGAAGACGATCAATGGAAGCTCGAGCCCATGCTGCATGACGGTTCCTATGGTTCCATGGGAGGATTGATCACCACCATCGAGGATTTTAGTAAGTATGTTGGTTTCCATTTGTCCGCCTGGCCGCCCCGGAATACGCCGGATAACGGTCCTGTACGCCGTAGTTCCCTGCGCGAAATGCATACGCCTCAGTTCCCCCGGTTGAATGCCGGGGCAACAAACTACGCAGGCGAACCCTGTCCGGTAATGTCTGGATACGGCTATGGGTTGGGGATCACGAATTATTGCAATACCCTGGTGCGAGTGTCACACGGTGGAGCCCTGCCCGGATTTGGGAGCAATTATGCCTTTTATCCTGAATATGGTATTGGGATCATGGCCTTCGGCAACCGGACCTACACGACTCCTTATCCCTATGATGAAATTGCCAACCTGATTTTCAATACCCTGGATCTATCAACCCGCAAATTGCCGGTATCAACGGTTCTGAAGGAGCGACAAGAACAAGTAGTCCGTTTGATTCAGTCGTGGGATGAGACCCTGGAGAATGAATTGCTGGCGGAGAATTTTTACCTGGACGAATCCCGCGAATCTAGAATGGACTACGTGAACGGCTTACTGGATCAGCTGGGTGAGATTCAATCGGTGGGCCGCATGGAGCCGGAAAATCAGCTGCGGGGAAAGTTTGATATTAAAGGGGAGAATGGCATTCTGTATGTATATTTCACACTGACACCGGAAAAGGAAGCTCGGGTGCAACAATTGAAGTTTGATTTTGAGGCCTCCGAATTCTAGAACACATGCACAAGTTAATTTGCGTTTAATGGTAGTTGATTCTGCCCCGAAATAAATGGTATCTATAATTACAAACCCAATCCGACTATGACAAAGCTCAGCAAAGAAAATATCAGCCAGGAAGTATTCGATTTATACGATGATTACGCCCATAACCGGCTCGGCAGACGCCAGTTTATGGATAAGTTAAAGATGTACGCCGTAGGGGGAGTAACCCTCCCTGCCTTGCTCAGTTTCCTGATGCCGGATTATAAAAATAAGGTCCAGGTGGCCCAGGATGATAAACGGATCAAGTCGGAATACATCACCTATTCATCGCCCAAAGGAGGGGGAGAAATCAAGGGATTGCTGGCACAACCGGCCAATGCGAAAGGTAAATTGCCGGGCATTGTGGTGGTGCATGAAAACAGGGGGTTGAACCCATACATTGAAGATGTTTGCCGCCGTGCCGCCGTGACCGACCACACCTGTCTGGATGCCAAACCGTCCCGAATACATTGCTGTTCTCGATGGAAGGCACGGCGCATCCGGCGTGTAGCACTCGCGAAACAGCATGCCTTCGGCTGCGATGGCATCGATGTT
>CAYGOW010000494.1:1312-2805 GCA_964351425.1 uncultured Roseivirgaceae bacterium | reverse complement strand
TCGAACTCTGCCTCCAACAGAAACTTGAGTGCACAAAATCCGGTGGTTTGGCGGTATTTGCCAAAGCGTTTGGCTTCCCTTAAATACGGCCTGCGTGGCAAGGTGTATACTTTCTTTGGCTTAAGATATTTCTTAAAGAAATTGAATGTGACACGATATCCAAAGTACGTGGGTATCGGATTTACCAGATAGGTGATCCCCAATTTGTCATACAGGTCCAAATCCAGTGCACCCCCACCACTGAATTCATTTTCAAAAAATGAATGAAAGAGGATATCCGTCTTCTGTCCGATGTCTTCTATTCCCTTCTTATCCCTTATCAGTAATGGTGCTTTATTTAGCCTGACTACTAAATCAAACTGATCAATAAATTCCCCTTTGTTCGTTCCATAGGCGCTGGATGCCGGCCCGACAATAGCGATCCTTCTACCCTTCAGTTTATCCTGCGGAAACAACCGTACATTTCCAGCCATCATGAAAAGTCCCCTGAAGGCATTGATAATCTTCTTTGCCAGTGTCATACGATCGATAGTGTCTTGAAGTCCCTGATATAACCACAACCCGTACCCATCAGGTCTTCGTTATTGTAGCCGTAAAAATCTATTTTATTGCTTTCTGCCGCCTCAAAGTCATTCATGCTGTCACCTATCAGGGCATAGGATGATAACGAATTGTTTACCAATGCCTCTACCAATTGGGTTTTAGGTGTGGGCGAACCATGAATAGATAGGAAATAACTGTCCAGACCCAGTTCCTTGCAAAGGAATCGTAATTCCTGCTGATCCGAACCAGACACAATGTGCATGGAGAATTTTTTATGGTTTTCACGAATAAAATCAACCGAATCCATTATCAGGTTGGCAGGGTCGGTCAGTAATTCACGCATGATAACTGAGAATTTTTCAGCAAGATCATTTACTCCTTCTTCAGAGATAGATTCATTGCGGATTTGCTCGAAGAAATACCTGAACTTCACGTAACGCGACAGACCACCGTTTTTCCTGTGATAGGTAATTAATTCATTTACCTGGTTCGTTGGGTAACTTTTAAGAACCTCAATAAATCCCTTATCCCTGATGTGCATGGATTCCAATATGACGCCATCAAAATCCCAAAGAAGCGTTTCGTATTGGGTGAGTTTAGGTTGGTTCATAGAAACGCTAAATTACCAATACTCTGCAAAAATCGGATTGGATTTGATAAAAGCAGTATTCGAAGATGCAAAAAATGTATCTATACGCTCCATTTGTTCCCTGGTAACACTAAATGATCGCGTGGTTTTCGGATATCGGACGCTTTTCACGATATCCCCGGCAATTTTCGAGGGAACAGGAGCACCGCCCATGATACGATGCTTTATAGCGCGAAGTCTTCGGTACGAAGGGTCACGTTCGATAACGATTCTAACCTTGCGTTTTTCATTTTCATCCTTATTTCTGGAAGCGTTTTCAATGAAATGATCCATTTTTCCCGGGAATGTCGTACCCGTGAAT
>CAYGOW010000494.1:0-1240 GCA_964351425.1 uncultured Roseivirgaceae bacterium | reverse complement strand
CCTCTCCCAGCGCGTAGCCCAGAAATTCAGGAAACGACCTGGTCTTATCAAAATTGACCAGATGCATATATTTCTCTGCGAAAAAAGAAGGCAGCCAGTCAGATTGTTTCCGATATACCAGGATCGGATAAATTTCAAATGATGAATGAGAAGAGAGCCAGTGTAACCGTTCAAAGAAATTCTCGGAACAAGCCGCACTTCTTCCGTACCATTGCTTATCAAACGCATCAAAAAAACGAAAAGTAAGGCCTTCATCAGACACCAACAGATCATGTTTTTCATTGACCGCACCAAACTGTTTTTTCTCCTCCTCCAAAATGCTGTTTAAGGCATCGTTCTTTTGGAGATACAAGGACTGGCGTGGATAAAAATGCAGATAATTGGCCAGGACATTAATAAATGCCTCGTGATCATCAAGCCCGTCATGTCGACCCAGGTAACGAATATCCTGCAGCTTGCCAAAAACATGCCGTTGAAGATAGGTCGTTGCGGTTTTAGGCAGGCCCAGGTGAAAAAATAAACGTCGCTTCTCCATTAGTCCGCAGTATGTTTACCCTCCTTGAATACTTGCTCATAAATTGCCTCGGCAATCAGGAAGTCCTCTTCCCAGTCAATGTCAAATGATTTTAATTTATCTATTTCTTCCATGTAAACATGGTTCCCTATGCGGTCAGAATAGTCCTTGTAACAAGAAATTGGACTTATAAAGTACGCACTGTTTGACTCAAAATATGGTGTTATGGTCTGGGTTCTGGGCCACTTTTCTACGTTCCGATCGAAATTCACGGCTTGTGAATTTTCTTCAAACATGAATTTTTGAATGCGAGAAACACTCATGAGGCTATCGTATCCATCCTTCAGCTTCTCCTTATACAGACCGATAGCCTTTCTGTAATCGTCTGCATTAACAAATGGCGAGGTTACATGGGTCCACAGAACATGTCCATCCTGAATAATTTCTGGTACATATTTTATTAACTCATCGGTAGAGGTATCGGAGCGGCAAAGTTCATCGCGACGACGATCAATGATCAAACGGGAATCATTCATGGACAACCCATAATTAATGATTTCCTCATCGTTGGTTGAAAGAATGATCTTGTCGAATTCCTCAACGCCAAGGAGTTGGGAAATCTTTATCTGTAATAAGCCCTTATCAAAATCAGAAAATGGCCTGATATTTTTATTCTTCACTCGCTCGCTACCCTTTCGGCAGGGCAAAAAACACGTCAAGGGGCCC
>CAYGOW010000493.1:1220-2819 GCA_964351425.1 uncultured Roseivirgaceae bacterium | reverse complement strand
TTCCCCAACCCCGAAGCATCAGCCGTGACATTTTACCTTTCCGGCAATGGCAATACGACAGGGAGTCTGAGCCTAAGCAAAGCCAGAGGAAAGACCATAAGTAAGCTTACGGATGATGTATCAAAGTCCGGTGCTGAACTGGCACAAAGTGAAGATTCTCCGAATCGGCTGCTGTATGTAACGCCTGAATTGACCAGTCCGGTCCATATATCAGGAATCGCTGAACTAACCATCCGCGTAGCCAGTTCGAAGCCTGCCGCCAATCTTTCTGTCTGGCTGGTATCCCTGCCCTGGAACACCGGTGATGAGGTGGCTATCACAAAAAACATCATTACCCGGGGATGGGCTGACCCGCAGAACTATAAATCCCTGACAGAATCGGAGCCATTGAAGCCGGGTAAATTTTATTCTATGACCTTTACCCTGCAGCCTGATGACCAGATAATCCCGGCCGGTCAGAAGATAGGACTTATGATATTCTCCAGTGACAGTGAATTCACCCTTTGGCCTGAGGCAGGAACGGAGTTGCAGGTGGATCTGAGCAAAACATCCCTTACCTTGCCGATTGTTGGTGGCAATTTTGAATAGGAGAATACATATCGAACTTTTCACCCCGTTGGTAAGACAACTAACCCTATAGATGACTATGAAAGCATTATCCCTTCTCGTCGCCAGTGTACTGGTAAGTACTCTCGTGTTTGGGCAAACAGATAAATGGACCCCGGAAGAAATTATTCACACGAAATACGTCTCTTCCCCGGTGTTTTCTCCTGACGGACACAAACTGGTCTGGTCACAACAGGAAGCTTTGGAAGAAGAAGACAAGTTCGTCGGTCAGCTTTATATGACATACCTCGAGGACCTGGACAAGGGGATGCCTCGTACCGTCCGGCTCACGCACTCGAAAGAAAGCGACAACAGTCCGTTATTTAGCCGCGATGGGAATCATCGTTATTTTCTCTCTTCGCGGGAGAAAGGAAAGAAACTTTGGCGCCTGAACCTGTATGGCGGCGAACCGGAGGAAGTGCACACCTTTGAAAACGGCATCAGCGATATTGCCTGGAAAGATGCCGAAACCCTTTTGTTTATCTCGGGAGAAGGCAAAACCTACTATGAAATTAAAAATGAAAAAGACAATACCCAGATCATTGAAGACAAGGCTCATTGGACCCCCAGGCGTATTTTTGAATTTGATATAAAGAAAAAGGAGATACGCCGTGTCACCGAAAATGACTACCGTATCAGCAATTTTTCGGTGACCCGGGATGGAAGTCACCTTGTTTACCGGGAAATAATGTCGCCTCACTACGGAGCTGATGGCAATCCAAAACCACGCGTAGTACTTCGCAACCTGGCAACCGGCGAGGAAACACAAATCCTGGAATCCCTGCAGGAACCGGGAAATATGACATTCACACCGGATTCGAAAGGGTTTTACTTCACGTCCATCAAATCTTCAGATCCGGAATGGAATGGTGCGGGGATAAGTCTTCTCCATTACTATGACCTCGGACAGAAGACCTATCGGGAAATAAACCTTGACTGGGAAAATGGCCTGGCAAATTATTTCATCAGCGGCAGCGACCTGCTCGTACAACT
>CAYGOW010000493.1:0-1210 GCA_964351425.1 uncultured Roseivirgaceae bacterium | reverse complement strand
TATCTGAAAGTACAACATCTGGAAAAGGATGGAGACACCTGGAAGCCCAAAGCAATTGCCCTGGGCGATAAACAGGAACATGTACAGCTTATGTCCATCAGTGAAAATGGAGACCGGGTAGTCTATTCTCATTCCACTGCCTCGCAACTTCCTGAATATTATTATGCCGGTATTGAAAAGGGTCGCCGGGGTATTCAGATGAATGAAGAGCAAAAACTTATCTCCCTGAATGACGCGCTCAAGAAGAAACCAAAGGCCCGATCCGAAGTGATTTATTGGGAAGGGGCTAATGGCGAAGAGGTGAATGGTATTCTTTATTACCCGAAAAATTATAAAGAAGGGGGAAAATACCCGTTGATTCTCTCAATCCATGGTGGTCCTACCGGTGTGGATCGCGATACCTGGAGCGAACGCTGGTCAACCTACCCCCAGATTTATACTGATAAAGGAGCGTTTGTCCTTAAGCCCAATTATCATGGTTCAGGGTCACATTCGCTTGAATTTATCGAGTCCATTAAGGGAGGAAACTATTACAGCCTGGAACAGATCGACATCTATAATGGCATTCAATATCTAAACGAAAAAGGCTACATTGATATGGATAAGCTGGGAACCATGGGATGGTCAAATGGTGCCATTCTTACAACCATGCTTACATTGAAATATCCTGACATGTTCAAGGTAGCAGCACCCGGTGCCGGGGACGTAAACTGGTCATCTGATTATGGTACCTGTCAGTTCGGTGTCACATTTGACCAGAGCTATTTTGGAGGAGCACCTTGGGACGATACCAACGGCAAAACTTATAACGAATGGTATATAGAGAATTCGCCGATTTTCGAGATCGAAAAAATTAAAACACCAACCATCATCTTCCACGGCAGTGAGGACCGGGCCGTTCCCCGTGATCAGGGGTGGGAATACTACCGTGGGCTTCAACAGGTAGGCCAAGCGCCCGTTAAGTTTCTCTGGTTTCCGGGACAACCCCATGGCTTGCAGAAAATTACCCACCAACTTCGTAAAATGAAGGAGGAAATCGCCTGGATTGATCAGTACCTGTTTAACAAAAACCCGGATGAAAACGAAGCGTTCAAAAAGAGCAGTCCGCTGGCCTCTATCCTGATGCTGGATAGTGCCATGACATCGGACGGACGCGTTGGCAAGGGTGAAGATTCGCTGCTCCCTGTGATGGTTTCGTTGGGAAAGGATA
>CAYGOW010000492.1:0-2845 GCA_964351425.1 uncultured Roseivirgaceae bacterium | reverse complement strand
CCTGACATGGGTCTCGTTTGTCTCGCCTGAAAATGGTACAATAAGCGAGACCGCGACAGACGGGAGTTTCACCTATACTCCGGACCCGGGATTCAGCGGTATTGACTCTTTTGTGATAACTATGACGGATGGTAAAGGGAATTTCGCTAACGGATTGGTAACTATCTTCGTTCAGGAAAACCTGGCACCAATAGCTTTTCCGGATATATTTACCACGAATGAGGGAGAAGCTTTGGTTGTCGACGCACCTGGTCACCTGGGCAATGACTATGACCCGGAGGAAGACCCCCTGACATGGGTCTCGTTTGTCTCGCCTGAAAATGGTACAATAAGCGAGACCGCGGTAGACGGGAGTTTCACCTATACTCCGGACCCGGGATTTAGCGGTATTGACTCTTTTATGATAACCATTACGGACGGTAAAGGGAATTTTGCCAACGGATTAATCACTATCCTTGTTCAGGAAAATCTTGCGCCGGTGGCTGTCCCCGATGTATTTGTGGTTGATCAGGATCAAACCCTCACTGTGGCACCACCTGGCCACCTCGCCAATGACTCAGATCCTGAAGGGGATGCTCTGCAATGGCTTTCATACCAGGTTGTGGAAAACGGAGTTATTTCCGGGACAAGCATAGACGGAGGTTTTACTTACGTTCCTAATACCGGATTTAGTGGCGTCGATCCTTTTACTGTATCAATTACCGACGGTAAAGGAAATGTTTCGACCGGTTTAGTAATGCTCCTTGTAACTCCCAATTATCCTCCTGTTGCCGATGCCGGTGATGATATGGTTGTAGTAGCAGGGCAGATGGTGCAACTTGATGGGTCAGGGTCCTATGACCCCGAGGATCAGCCTCTTACCTTTACATGGGTATTCGGTACGGATGATGCAAGTAGCGCGTTGCCTGCAGGAAGTGGGGCCATGCTAACTGGTGCGAATACCGAGACTCCTTCCTTCAAGACTGATTTACCGGGCATGTATTCTGTTCGGCTAATAGTTAATGATGGTTTGAATAACAGTACTCCCGATTATGTTAAAGCACAGGCTTTGTCCATCATTCAGGCACTGGAGATTATCATGGATGACATTTATGCTCTGAGGGATGCAGGTGTTTTAAACAAGGGCCAGACCAATGCGCTAAACAAAAAGATCCTTCAGTCCATTAAACTTTTTGACAAAGGTAAAATTAGCGAGACAGCAGAGTTACTTTATAATTTGAGAAAACAAATCCAGGACTTGTGGAAGAAGGATGGAGTGCTTAATTCGATGCAAGCCGAAGAATTGATTGCAAAGATAGATGTTATACTTTCCGTGCTGCCTCCGGTACCTTATGGATTGAGTTCAGAGGCGGCTAATTTCGCGGGAGAATCTCTTTTGCCAGACTCCTTTGGTTTTGCGGGGGTGTACCCGAATCCAGTCGTGACTTCTGCGAGGTTGGTCTATATGCTGCCGGCTCCTGCTACGCTGAAAATCGCTCTGTATGATGTGTTTGGTCATGAAGTACGAGAATTGGTCAATGATAGCATGGAAGCAGGTGTGTTTGATTTGTCTCTCCATACGGATGGACTGTCAAGTGGTACCTACCTGATCCGAATGGTCACTGAAAGTGGGCTAACAAAATCACATCGCATTATCATCAGACGTTAAGCATTTAACAAGAAAAAACAGGCCGACAATTAAGTCAGCCTGTTTTTTTGTAAACTCCTGGCAGTTAAACCCGGAAAGTCCTAACAATATTCCTTAAATACTTCAATTAAATGCGCTCCAATCATTTGGGCGTTTCTTCCCTCAATGTGGTGACGCTCAATAAAATGGATTAGTTCTCCATCTTTAAACAGGGCAATACTGGGAGATGACGGCGGATAAGGCATCGTGTATTCACGTGCTTTGGCCGTTGCTTCCTGATCGACACCTGCGAATACTGTGGCCAGGTTATCCGGACGGGTTTCACTGGCTTCCAGGGCATACTTTACTCCGGGGCGGGCGGCTCCTGCCGCGCATCCGCATACCGAGTTGATGACCAGCAGGGTAGTTCCCTTATGATCTTCAAAATGATTAATTACCGCTTCCGGCGTTTTTAATTCTTCGAATCCGGCCGAGCTTAGATCGGTCCGCATCGGAGCTACTATTTGTTCGGGATACATACTCATATTCGGTTATTTTATAAAAATCCTAATTCTAATTTTGCGGCTTCCGACATCATGTCTTGTGAATAGGGGGGATCGAACGTGATCTCCACATTGACATCGTTGACCTCTTCAATTTCTTTAACACGCATTTCTACGTCGGCCGGAATACTTTCAGCCGCGGGACAGTTAGGTGATGTAAGTGTCATCAGAATGTAGATGTTATTCATTGGGAAGACACTGATTTCGTATATTAATCCCAGTTCATACACATCCACAGGGATCTCAGGGTCAAACACTGTTTTCAGTTTGTCCACCACTTTGTCCTTCAGGGCGCGTTCTTTCGTAATCGTTTCTTCACTCATATATTAGCCTCCAGTTTACTTTTCAGGGCGATGGCATAAAGTTTCATTTGCTTGATCATCGCTGCAAATCCATTGGATCGTTGCGTGCCAATGAAGCGGTCCATACCAATTTTTTCCGGAAAGGTTATCTCCGTGGCCAGTATCTCATCGGGTGTCCGGTCATTGTATACGCGGACAAGCAAACTCACCAATCCTTTGGTAATGGCTGTATTGCTGTCAGCCAGGTACTTTACACGGTTTCCGTCAAGTTGTGCTGTCATCCATACTTTCGATTGACATCCCTTGACGATGTTTTCTTCCGTTTTCAAACTTTCAGGCATTTCCGGCAACTTCTGACCTAATTCCATGATATA
>CAYGOW010000491.1:0-2848 GCA_964351425.1 uncultured Roseivirgaceae bacterium | reverse complement strand
CAGAATATACCGGAATAAATTACTCACCGGATGAGTCCAGGTAGGAACGGAAGCTTTTTGTATATGAACGTGCAGATTTTGTCAACCTCGGATAATACCGGGTTAAAGGGTTTTAATCTGATTAAGCAACCAGCTGTGTTGGGACCTGCTTATAGGAATCTCCTTGCCACCGATATGAACCGATTGGGAATCAATGGCATCGATCTGGGTTAAATTGACGAGATACGATTTGTGGATACGGGAAAAATGGTGTGACCTCAGTTTTTTTTCCAACTCCTTGAGAATGGAGCGCAATACAAATTTCTTCTCTCTTGTGTAAATATTAGTATAATTGGCATCAGCTTCCAGGTATAGAATATCTGAAAACCTGATTTTTACAAGCATGCCATTCGAACGAACGAACAAACTGTCGTTCATGATCATTTCGGCTTCAGTGCCTGCCGGAGTACCTGACGCATTTTCCTTGCTAAAATTGGCCAGTGCCATTTCTATAGCTGCATGGATGGCGGGTTCTTCGTAGGGCTTCAGTACATACCCGTAAGGGTTCACTTCTTTAGCCCGCTGAAGCGTGGCCGTGTCTGCATGGGAAGTTAGAAAGATAAACGGTATACGGTAGTGATCACGGATTTCAGCTGCCAGTTCGATTCCGTCTTTTCCTCCCTTTAATTGGATGTCGACCAGGGCCAGGTCCGGACTGTGCTCTTCCAGCAACTGAAGGGCTTCACGGGCACTGATGGCAATGCCTTCTACCTGGTAGCCCAGGTCTTCCAAAATGTCTTTAAGGTCTTCGGCGATGATCATTTCGTCTTCAATGATCACGATTCTTGTAGGTAATGAGCTGTCTGACAAAGAATTAGATTTGAATCAATGATTTGCCATTTTGCGCAACCGCGCATCAGGCAATTGGAAAGATAATTATTGAAAGCAAGTTCTGCAAAATCAATTTATCACATGGCACAGTAGCCCTAAGGATGTCCACCGTATTTACAGAGTATTTCGTTGGTTTGATTATCTTAATGCACTAATTCCAATCGTATCCTGATGGACAATTCGTATAAAACGAAACGTAACCTTTCCCGGGTCTGGCCATTTGGCCTTATCTGGCTTATCACCGGATGTGTTTTTCTCTTCATAGAAATGGCGGCTGCCGGAAGTAATAATCCCAATCCGGATACTGCCGTAACGCTCACGCTTCCCGTTTTTCTATTCGCCAGTTTTGCGGTCACCGCAGTTGGCCTGATGATAGGCAGCCTGGAGTTAATTGTCTTTAACAAGATGTTCCGGAAAGAAAGCTTCTTCAAAAAGATCCTGTACAAATTTCTGGTCTATACCCTCTTTCTTTTTCTTATTATCTGTGTGACGTATCCGATTGCATCCGCCCTTGAATTCAAAAGCGGTTTGTTTAATGAAATGATCTGGAGACGGTTTGGCCGGTTTCTCCTGAGTATTACCTTTCTCAGCACGGCAGTACAAATGGGGTTTTCTCTACTCTTATCGCTGCTATATGCCGGTATCAGCGAAAATCTCGGGCATTCGGTTTTGATGAATTTTTTCACAGGAAAGTACCATTCGCCAAAAGAAGAAGAAAGAATCTTTATGTTCCTGGATATGCGCTCATCCACGACCATTGCCGAAAGGTTGGGACATTTGCGCTATTTCAACATGTTGGGAGAATATTATGATGACATGGCGGATGCTATTGTCAGGCATGGGGGAGAAGTGTATCAACATGTGGGAGATGAAGTAGTGATTTCCTGGCCAATAGCCATAGGGTTGGAGGAAAATGCCTGTGTTTTGTGTTTTTTTGCCATGAAGGAAGATATTGCGAAGCGTTCGGCCTTTTATCAAGAGACATTTGACGTTGTGCCCTCTTTTAAAGCCGGGATGCACTTTGGTGAGGTAACAACGGGTGAAATCGGGGCATTGAAAAAGGAAATCGTATTTACGGGGGATGTGCTCAATGCAACGGCAAGGATTCAGGCCTTATGCAATACCTACGAATCAGACTTGCTGATATCAGGAGAATTGATGGCTCAGCTAACGTTGGCAGCCCCGTTCACATTTCATTCATTAGGCACCGTACACTTGAGCGGCCGTAAAGAACAGATGCAATTATTTTCAATTTCCAAATCCTGATTTATACCTTATCATCAGGCTTTCTGAATTCATCCATCCGCATGCGGTAGGCCTGCATCGCATTGTACCCCAGGCGTTTGGTGTATTTATGGTTGACCATAGCCCCGGCAATGGCTCCGAACCCGGGAATCAATTGTAATAGCTTTGCCAGGTCAATATGGTCGCGGTAGTCAAGCTGAAATGTTTTCCAGTCAAACGCATGCCAGTCGGGAGGAAGGTCCTCCAGGCGATCCTCCCAATTTTCTAACAATTCCATGATCTTTCGACGCTTTTGCTGACTGGAGAATGTAAGCTGAAATACATGAAGTATGAAAAGTCTTTCGCGGTAGTCCTGCACATCCATTCCATAGGCCTGAGCGATTTCAAAGAGCATTTTCATTTTTAAGGATAGCCAGAGCGGGAAATCAGCGAGTCCGGCAAAGAACCCCCCGAAGCCTGTGATTGCCCCTTCAGCTGTCGAAGAAGAAGTATAAAAACTGATTCTATCCCTCACATGCTGTTCGGTTTGCACGAAATCTTCACTACCCTTACCCGATACAGTCGTCAGGCCGGCCCCGCTAATCACGGTTCTGGTAAGTTCCTTAATTGTTTTTGTGACGACCTGGTGGACTTTTTCCGGGATGATTTGATTAATCCTTTGCTGTACCACACGCGTGGTTGCATTCAGAATTGACGGACGGGCTTTCATCTCCCGTCGCCAGTCCAAATTCTC
>CAYGOW010000490.1:1605-2853 GCA_964351425.1 uncultured Roseivirgaceae bacterium | reverse complement strand
CCTCTGTTAGTACGGCTCCGTCGTAGACACGGTCCAGTGGAAGCTCAATGCCGGCAGCAGCGGCAGAAGTCACGAAAAGATCGGTCGAATGAACCAGTTCATCGTATCTCACATTCTCCGGCAAGATGCCAGGCCAGGCAGCGATCATGGGCACTTTCACACCTCCTTCAAAATTGGTGATCTTACCCCCCTGGTAGGGTCCATTGGTAGTGGTCAGGTTGTACTCCGCGCCGCCATTATCACTAATCAGGAATACAAGCGTATTTTTTGATAATCCACTGCTGTCGAGATAATTCATCAGGCGACCAATGCCATCATCCAGTGATTTTATCATCGCGTAGTGCATGCGTTTATAGGGATCCTCGATTTCGGTAAATTGCTCGAGGTATTCGTTTGGTGCCTGCAGTGGCGTATGCGGCGCATTATAGGCGGCAACACAGTAGAAGGGTTGTTGTCTGTTTTCTTTAAGAAACCCAATGGTTTCCTCTGTGATGGCATCGGTGAGATAGCGCGGTTCGCGGATAAATTCGCCGTCCTTCTGAATGGCGTGCAGTCCATCGCGTTGCCCTTCCCAGATATATTCATCGGTAAAGTCCTCCGGTATTTTCTGGTCCGTATAGCCGGCGGTGCCTTCGGGAATATAAAGACTATGGGAGGCCATGAATCCATAAAAATGATCAAACCCGAAAGCCAGCGGATTATTCTCCGGCTTTTTACCCAGGTGCCACTTGCCAAAATACCCGCTGGTGTATCCATGTTTGCCTAAAATTTCAGCCAGTGTTATTTCTGAAGCGGGCAGGCCCATATTGGCAATAAAAGTCTCATCGGGCACAGTGGTCTGGTATTGCGGCACCCATGGGTCGCTGTCAACCAGGTATTTAAACCCGTAATATTCCAGCCGATTGGCCAAATAACGTTCGTGTAATTGATGTTCATACCCAAAACGCTGATTATATCTGCCGGTGACAATGGCCGCCCGCGACGGGCTACACACTGGCGAGGAGACGTAGGCATTGGTAAACGTGACACCTCTCGCGCTCAATTGGCGCATATTCGGCACGGAAACCGGTCCGTCGGTGTACAGGTCCGTATCGGCCATTCCCAGGTCATCTACGATAATCCATAAAATATTTACATTCGAATCGGCTGGTTCAACCGGCGTTGACAGATATTCTTCCTTCGCAGTAAGGGATTCCTGATACACCGGGATGACGAATTCATCCGTCTGCAGCGGGTACAACAGATAGA
>CAYGOW010000490.1:0-1595 GCA_964351425.1 uncultured Roseivirgaceae bacterium | reverse complement strand
TGGCTTTCTTATTCACAAATATTTGGGTTATTTTCCAGCATGAAAAGATAGGACATTCTTTGAATCATAAAAAGAGAATAAAATCGATCATACTTCCCGCATGAAAACCCATCATACCTTTTGTCGAATCTGTGAATCGCTTTGCGGACTGAAAGTTACCACGGAAAATGACAGAGTGGTTAATATCTCCCCGGACCCTGACCATGTAGCCACCGAAGGCTTCTCGTGTGTGAAAGGGCTCAAGCAGCATGATATGTATCAATCCCCGGACCGGCTCAAGTACCCATTGAAAAGGACGGAGAACGGAGAATATATCCGGGTCACATGGGACCAGGCATTAGAGGAGATTGGGCAAAAGGTCAGGCAATTACGCGGAGACCACGGCCCTGACTCCATTGGCATGTATGTGGGAACCGCCGCCGGATTCAGTGTATTACACCCGGTTTTTGCTCAGGGATTCATGACCGGCATTGGTTCGAAGAGCATGTACGCCTCGGCTACCCAGGATTGCTCCAATAAGTTTGCGGTTTCCCGGCATATGTACGGCTTCCCCTTTACATTGCCCTTTCCGGATATTGAGAATACCAATTGTCTTATCGTGGTAGGTGCCAACCCGGTGATCTCAAAATGGTCCTTTTTGCAGGTGCCAAATCCGGTTGAAAAGCTAAAACAGCTATCGCGAAAAGGGGCCAAATTATATTTTGTTGATCCGAGGAAAACGGAATCGGCTCAGGTGGCCGGCGAACATGTCTTTATTCGACCTGGTACTGACGTATTCTTTTACCTGTCCTTTCTTCACGCATTGATTGCCCTTGACGGGGTAGATATGGAGCGGGTAAACGAGTGGACGGATGGTTATGAGTCATTGAAGGAGCTAACGGAGAATTGGTCACCGGAACGGACCGCGCCCGTCACGGGGATAGATACCGGGACGTTGAAAAAGATGGTCACAGATTATATTGAGGCCGACGGAGCTGCTTTGTATTGTTCGACCGGCGTAAACATGGGGGGCAATGGCACACTCGCATTCTGGATACAGGAAGTGATCAATGCGATATCCGGCAACCTCGACAAACGTGGAGGAACCTTGGTGGGGAAAGGAATTATTGACTTCATAAAATTCGGGGTCAAGAACGGTATACTCATGCGTGACGACACCTCCAGGATTGGTAATTTCTCTTCTGTTAATGACGCATTTCCCGGGGGTATCATGGCGGACGAAATTCTGACACCGGGTGACAAGCAATTAAAGGCCCTTTTTGTCACGGGTGGTAATCCACTTATAACGATGGCCAATTCGGGCCGGTTGCGTAAAGCATTCCGGAAACTGGAACTACTGGTGACCCTGGATATCTATCAAAATGAAACGGCTTCCGAAGCACATTATGTATTGCCCTGCACGGATCCTTTGCAACGTCCTGACTTACCATTCATTTTCCCACTGATGCTGGGATTACAAATGAAACCCTATTTACAGGCCACCCGTGCGGTCATTCCGCCACAAGGAGAACAGCGGGATGAGGGCTCAATATACCTCGAACTGGCGCGCCGCTCGGGCGTATCCCTGTTTGGCTCGGCCCTGGCACAGCGATTTT
>CAYGOW010000489.1:1294-2870 GCA_964351425.1 uncultured Roseivirgaceae bacterium | reverse complement strand
ATTAAACCCTCACAGATGATGAATCAGTGAGGGTTTTTTTATCATTCAGATTTTCTATTGAAGGTTTCACTTTTTGGTGCTCTAATAACATCCATTACTTCGATCGGAATACCTTCACCGAAGTTTATATTGTTATAATTCCACGAAAACCTCTCGCTGCGTAGTAAGAATCTGCGCCATTATGATAGATAAAAACTTGTCCATATCGAAAATCACCGAATATAGCTCCGCCTAATTTTCTGATACTATCCGGAGTTTCTAACCAACTTGAGGTTGTTGTGTCAAATTCTCCAAATGATTGTAATCTTCTATACTGGACTTCATTCATTATCTGTATTCCCATTGCCGAAGCAAGATCCGTTACACTATTTTCAGGCTTATATTTCTTTCTTGATTCTAAAGCTTCTCTGTCATAACAGAGGCTCCTTCTTTTGGCGGGACTTTGTTTTGAAAAATCGCAGTATATAAACTCGTTGGTATCGCTGTTAAATTCTAATAAATTTGGTTCACCACCTGTTTTTTCCATCTCATGGATGGACCACAATTTAGCTGAATCTTTATGAAGTTTCGAGCTAATATCATTCCATTTCAAGTCTTTGAATCTACCTTGCACTTTTTCAAATCTCTTTTTAAGAACCTCTAATAAGGATTCAATTTCTTGGGTACTTAGATTTTTCATTGAAGTTATAATTAGGTGAAATCTGTCACCGTTTAGTTAGATTATTTTAGCAATTCCGCTATCGGTCTTGTGCTCCTCCCTTTATCGAGCGCAGTCTTAAGTAGCAAATTGGCCAAATTAAAATACAATTGTGTAACAGGCCTTGCCAAAATACTTGTATCCAGATCCGGTAACGGATGGCGATTCATTTACAAGCTACTGTTCCTCTTCTCTTGTGAACGCCAGTATATCCCCGGGCTGACAATCCAATGCCTCACAAACGGCGCTAAGTGTGCTAAAGCGGATCGCTTTAACTTTACCCGTTTTCAGTTTTGATAAATTGGCCAGTGATATATTAACCGTCTCCGATAATTCATTAAGTGACATCTTTCGCTTGGCCATCATTACGTCAAGGTTAACTACAATTCCCACAATTAAACGGTGTCTTCAAGTTCGTCCTGATACGCTACACCTTTTGAAAAAATGGTCGCAATGATATAAATAACAGCGGCCATTAGTATAAATGCCTGGCTATCTCCCCAAAATTGATTGAGATCATCAATAAAAAAGCCATGACGCTTCAAATTCATGGCGGTCTGTCGGGCGATAAAGCTTATGAGTCCGATCGAAAGTGTGTAGTAGCTGATCAGTAAAATCTGCCTGGAAACGTATTTATTGAATGGTTTTGATAAATTGATTCTGGTAATCAGTCTGATTACTATGAAAAATAAGACTGCTTTTAGTATGGCGATAAACAGTATAAAACTGTACATGGCAAAGAATATCCATTCACTCTGTTCATACATTTCACGTAAGTCCAATGTTTGATACAGGTGTTGTAAAAGTTCAGGTTTGAACAAACTGAACACAAAGTTCACAATCAATCCTCCCGCTTCAATACACAAGCCTATGAAGATG
>CAYGOW010000489.1:0-1284 GCA_964351425.1 uncultured Roseivirgaceae bacterium | reverse complement strand
CGTATGAGATAGATATTGATCTAATAAAGATATATATTTATTGTTTATCATCAAATATATAATTTTTATAGATAAATAAAATACTCTTTAAAAAATATTTATGGGGTCCCGATGAAATTTAAATCTAAATGTATCAGTTACTGCGCGTGTTAGTATCTCACGTCAATATTAAACCCAACCCCCAGGCTGCTGTGTTTCCTGAATTTGGCCTGGCTTGATTTTTTATACAGCGTCCCGCTGTTCATCATTCCGAGGGAAAAGAATATGGCTTCCCCTTTGTTGTTCTCCCCCTCTGTATCCACCCATTCAAGCGTGACAATAACATCCTCGTTTAATAGGATGTCGTACTCCGTCAAATCGACGGTGATGGTGCCCACTTGTTTTGGTTCGATCGGGACCAGGATATTCTCCTTCAGGATATTCTCCACTGGCCGGCTTTTATCAACGCGATAAAAGTTAACCCTGAATATGGATTTGGCACTTAGACGATTATACGAAATGGTAAAGTTGAAGGCATCTACATAGGTTGGGGTTTTGCGGATATTGATTTTAACCCCCATTTCCGCGCCGAGCTGGTCATAGCTAAATCCGGTGCTGATAAACCTGGATTCGGTTTTATTGCCAAGGGTCTTTTTCTTGAATGCCCTCGCGGTAATGACCACCTGGTCCAGTTCGTTTATTTCTTCTTCCAGTTTAATAGTAACAGGCTGCTCGGTTTGCCTGAGGTCCCTGACTAAAAGCTGAATGGGTTTATAGCCAATGGATGAAATGCGCAGGGTATCGTTTACAAACGATTCTTTCACCTTAAGCTTAAACTGTCCATTCGTATCGGTAACGGTACCCCACTCCTTGTTTAGCACCCCAATGTTCACATACGGCAATGGCAGGTTGCTCTTACTATCTGTCACGACCCCTTCCCACTCAGCGGTCCGCGGGAAATTTTTGACTATGTCATACGGTTCATCAGTCGTGTCATCCCGGACAACCATATTCTCCCAGACCGACGGAAAGTCGTCCTTATTCTTCAATGACGTATTAAAAAAGGCTATGGTAAGTTTTTCAATATTCTCATAAACCTGAACCGAATTGTCCGATGCTTCCAGTATAGAGGGAATACACGTAAAATCGGCGTGCACGCTGTTTTTAAAGCGTAAATAGTATTTCTCCGAATGTAAGCGGGAGAAATAATGATACTCCCCGGCAGGCTGAAACTCGTCCAGTTTATCGCCGCCCTCCAGATAAAGGTAGTTGATGTTTTGTGTCTGTGGATTGAGTAGTTCCGAG
>CAYGOW010000488.1:0-2883 GCA_964351425.1 uncultured Roseivirgaceae bacterium | reverse complement strand
GAAAGACCAAATAGGTTATGTCGGGCTTACGCCCTCCGGGTTGCTCGTCCGGTTTACCAGGCATAATGGGTAGGTCGATAGATCCTGTTGGTGACGGCAGGACCAGATAAATGATAAGGGCCTTCCCGATTACGGTCGGGAAAGGTGACAGAATCCGGCTTACAGGCTTGTATTACTTTTATTTGACGAATTATGGCGAAAATTATAATTATTGACGACGAACAAAGTATTCGGAATACCCTCAGGGAAATCCTGGAGTATGAAAAATACGATGTAACCGAGGCAAAAAACGGGGAGGAAGGACTTCAGCTGTTGAAGAAAGATAAATTTGACGTTGCCTTATGTGATATTAAAATGCCTAAAATGGATGGCATTGAAGTGCTGGACAAAGTTCAGGAGGAAGGCATCGATACGCCTTTTATCATGATTAGCGCACATGGCACAATAGATACCGCCGTGGATGCTACCAAGAAAGGCGCTTTTGACTTCATCCAAAAACCACCGGATCTCAACAGATTGCTCGTATCGGTTCGAAATGCTTTGGACAAATCATCACTGGAGAATGAGACGAAAGTGCTGAAGCGTAAAATTTCTAAAACCGATGATATCGTCGGCGAGTCAAAAGTCATCGCTGAAGTAAAGGAAACAATCGCTAAAGTAGCCCCCACAGATGCACGGGTACTGATTAATGGTGAAAATGGTACAGGAAAAGAATTGGTTGCCCGCTGGCTTCACGAACAAAGCAACCGGTCAAAGGGTCCTCTGGTGGAGGTCAATTGTGCTGCGATCCCTTCTGAGTTAATTGAGAGTGAACTTTTCGGTCATGAAAAAGGCTCATTTACCTCTGCTGTAAAACAACGCATTGGAAAGTTTGAGCAGGCGAATAAAGGCACCTTATTTCTGGATGAAATCGGTGATATGAGCTTGTCTGCACAGGCCAAAGTTCTGCGTGCACTTCAGGAAAATAAGATTACTCGTGTAGGCGGAGACAAGGAAATAAAGGTAAATGTGCGCATCATTGCCGCCACAAATAAAGACCTTAAATCTGCGATTGAGGAGAAGAAATTCAGGGAAGATCTGTATCACCGCCTGAGTGTCATCGTGATTAAGGTACCGCCGTTAAGGGACCGAAAAGAAGACATTCCACTCCTGGTAGACAAATTTCTGCATGATATTGCCGCAGAATACGGAAACAAGCCTAAGCAGATCAGTGATGAAGCCATTTCATTGCTTCAGAAACATGACTGGACAGGGAATATCCGCGAACTACGAAACGTCGTCGAACGCCTGGTTATAATGGGAGATGCTAAGATTACTGGAGAAGATGTCAGGAAGAATACTGACATCTCATAGCCAACAAACTAAATACGGTCCTCAGAAATTTCTTTCTTCGTCGTATCGTCTTTCGTGTACGTAGGACACGTATATTGACTGCAAGCAGATGCACCAAACACAATCAGAAAAAATATAGCAAGTCTTACTTTCATCATTCTACTATTTTATAGACAGATCCGAAATATAGGGAATTTTTTCCATTCCGGTGAAATCTTCATGTTTTTACAACGAGTAAATAGGGAAATTTGTACAAAGGTAACCAGGTAATTTTATCCAACCATCAGATTGCACCCCCTGATATCACTGTTATCAATACGTCCAAGCACACGAAATTCCAGGTTATTCTCCAGCACCCCCAGATCATCTGTTGCAAGAAAAGCGCATGAATGACTATTAGCGAGGTCAATGATATTGATCACCCCGTGGGTTCGGTTCTCTGAGACATCCAGGGGGTCATTTGGATCCCTTAGCAACACGCGCATAGTACGACTACAAGTGTAAATTCCATTGCCTTTAGAGTAGGCCTGTGAAAACATTTCTGTCATGCCATATTCTGAATGCACGTGTGCCACACCAAATGCTGCCTTGAGTTGGTCATGGACTTCTTCCCTGGTCATTTCTTTCCTGCGTCCTTTCATTCCACCTGTTTCCATTAGAATGCAGTCAGAAAGGTCTAATGGCCCTTTTTTGGCCAGATCCAGCAAGGCATATGTTACGCCAATCAGGAGGATCTTGCGCGTACCTTCTGTTCTTGCCTGCCGAATCCCTGATATCAAATCCTCATGATTATAAAGAAAAAATCCTCCAAGGTCGGATTGGCTTTCTTTATGAAGGTGTTCGACCATCGTGATCAAAGAAGAGCCGGTCCTCTCGAGATAGGAAGGTAATAATCCAAAGATATGATAGGCTTCAGGATCACCGTATGCTTCCGTGAATATACGTTCAGTATTCGTCAGGTAATCACCCAGGTTACGGACCGGGTGACGTGACGGCATACTGCCGGTTGTACCGCTGCTTGTAAAGTGTAACTCCGGTTTCCATTGACCTGTTTGTACCAGGTGATTTTTAAAAAATTGCACCGGGATAAACGGAATCTTCTCAAGTGACGTTATATTTCCGGGTCGAATACCCAGATATCGTGTATATTTATGATATATCGGGTTATTGTCGATCTGATAGCGAAACAGTTCAATCGCCATGTTCTTGAATGTTCGTTCATTCACATGGTCTAATTGTTTGATAAAACTTTTATGAAAGGAATCCTGTTGAGCCATATAAACGTTAGACAACGGTAGATTTATGAGGATGAAGTTAAATTATTTGTGGGGTATTGCAAGTCTGTTCATGATCACTTCGTGCCTGGACAGCCCGGAATTCCCAGATGTACCATCGATTGAATATGATGATATCTCCTATGTGGAGGTAGGTGGCTTTCTTGAAAGTGACTCGCTGATCCTGCGGCTTCGGTTTGAGGATGGAGATGGTGACCTGGGGCTGAGGTCGAATAATTCAGACGATCGTAGCGCGCCATATAATGAAATTTCACTT
>CAYGOW010000487.1:0-2888 GCA_964351425.1 uncultured Roseivirgaceae bacterium | reverse complement strand
GATAATAAATATCCGGAATGAAAAATGGAAGAATATCCATGACCCAATTGATCCGGCGCTCGGAGGCTATGTATCTTCGTTTTACACAAAAGCGTATTTGAGACACCTGATTCACAGCAAGGAAATTTTAGGCGCGCAAATTGCTAGTATTCATAATCTGACTTTTTACCTTTGGTTGGTGGGTGAGGCCCGAAAGCAAATACTGGCGGGCACTTTCGCCAATTGGAAAAATGACATGGTTAATCGTGTATCGCGTCGCCTCTGATGAAGCTCCTAGATAAATATATCCTGAAGAAATTTCTTTCTGCGTTTGTATTCACCGTACTGATCATCGTACTCGTGATCCTGGTGATTGATATCACGGAAAAGACAGATAACTTCAGTGAGTCAGGCGCCACGACCCGGCAGATAATCGGGTATTACATGAATTGGATCCCCTGGATGGCCAATTTTATTACCCCCCTGACTACCTTTATCGCCACAGTTTTTGTCACGGCGCAGTTAGCCGGCAGGTCCGAAATAATCGCGATCCTAAGCAGTGGCGTCTCTTTTCGGAGAATGCTATTGCCCTACCTTGTCGGCGCCTCGCTGATTGCTGTATCCAGCTTTGTTTTAAATGGCTGGATAATTCCCAATTCCAATAAGCCAAGGATCCAGTTTGAGATGGAGTACCTGGGCAAACGGGACAATGTTACCCACTCCAATATACATATGCAGATTGCCCCCGATACTTATCTTTACCTGCGTACCTACAATAATCAGTCAAATGTCGGGTACAATTTTACCCTGGAGAAAATTGAGGGAACACAACTGAAGGAAAAGATTTCGGCGAACCGGATCAGCTGGGACGAAGAAAATGAAAACTGGAAGTTGACCACCTGGAAGACACATTTGCTGGATAGTTTACGTGAATCAATCCGGGAAGGGCGCGAGAAGGATACCGTTCTTAATATCCTTCCCAAGGATTTTGAGAATGAATATCGCTCCTATGACGGGATGACGATCAAAGAGCTTAATAAACACATTGACAAATTGAAAATGCGGGGAGCAAGCAATATATTGATTTATGAGGTGGAAAAATATACGCGCTTTTCCTCGCCATTCGCGGTATTGATCCTTACGTTCATGGGTGTCATAGTCTCTTCCCGAAAAACAAGAGGAGGGGCCGGTTTTCAGATTGCCCTTGGGTTCTTATTATCCTTTTTGTTTATCCTCTTCTTTATCATTGGAAAGAGTATTGCGGAGGCAGGGGATACCCATCCTGCCCTGGCGGTGTGGTGGCCAAATATTATTTTTGGCACAATCTCATTGTTGATGTATAAATATGTACCACGCTGATGTCTGCAACTAAGGATTATCTCAGGCTCCACTTTGTGGTGTGGATTTGGGGGTTTACAGCCATCCTTGGCGCGTTGATTACGATTCCGGCTGTGGAGATTGTCTTTTACCGTACCTTGTTCGCATCACTGGCGCTTCTTCTCATTTTACTTGCCCGGAGGCATCCGATCCGGCTCCCTCTTGCTACACTGTGGCCCATTTTTGCCACCGGACTGTTGATCGCTGCCCACTGGATTTTATTTTTTGCCGCAGCCAGGGTCGCGAATGTATCGGTCTGCCTGGCCGGTATGGCAACATGTTCATTGTGGACCAGTTTTTTGGAGCCCATATTTAATAAAAGAAAAATAAAACTGTTTGAGGTACTGCTGGGACTTCTGGGCTTTCTGGGACTGTATGTTATTTTCCAGTTTGACTTCCAGTATAAATGGGGGATTATAATGGCAGTGGCTTCCGCGTTTCTGGGGGCTCTGTTTACCGTTTTCAACGGCCGCTTCATAAAATCTACCAACGCCTACACGATTACCCTGTATGAAATGATGGGTGCCTGTGTCGGAACGATCATGTTCTTCCCTTTTTACAGCACCTACATGAGTACGGAGGGACTACAGCTCATCCCCACCTCCATGGATTGGGTCTATCTTCTGATATTATCATTGGTATGCACAGTATTTGCTTTTGCTGAATCTGTTACCCTGATGAAACGCCTCACGGCATTTGTTGTCAACCTGACCGTAAACCTGGAGCCGGTTTATGGTATTGTCCTCGCCATCCTGATTTTTGCCGAAAAGGAGGTGATGCCGGCAAATTTTTATGTGGGAACAGGGATTATCCTGTTATCCGTTCTTATTTACCCGATTATTAACCGGTACTACAAACGGCGGCCGCTGAATGTGGACACGTTACGTTAGATCTTTTTACTGAAGGAAAAATAGGCCGGAGGTATATCCAGCCGGGTGGGTTCTTTCTTAAACAATCCAAACACGGCCGAACCGGATCCGGACATGGCAGCATACCATGCGCCGGCTTCATATAATTGGTCAATTAACGAACCTATCGCCGGATAACGACGTATGACGGAGGGTTCAAAATCATTTTTTAAAGTGTCTTTCCACTTCTCAGGATGCTCAAGAATCACGCTCAGAGCTGCTTTCGGTGTCTGCGGCGTTACACCAGCATACGCCTCTGCCGTGGATACGTGAATATCCGGATGGATAATGTAGATATAGTTTCCGGATAAGTCTAATGAAACCGGGTGCAGGCTGGTACCGGTGCCGGACGCCATCATCGCATGTTCAGAAAGGAAAAACGGGCAATCACTGCCAAGCAGCGCGGCATAATTATGCAGGGCTTCAGTGGACAGCTTTAATGAAAATAGCTTGTTCAACAGTACAAGTGTGGAGGAGGCATCGGAAGAACCCCCGCCTAGTCCAGCGCCCATCGGGATGACTTTATGGAGGTGTATATGGACGGGAGGAATTGCGAAGTCCTTTCGAATTAACTCGTATGCTTTGAGGCAAAGGTTTTGTTCGGGAGTCCCCGGAATAGCCAGG
>CAYGOW010000486.1:0-2892 GCA_964351425.1 uncultured Roseivirgaceae bacterium | reverse complement strand
TCTGTATATTGTCTCCGAAAGCCCTGGGCTCAAACTCATCCGAATATCGGCCAACGCGTCCGGGCGCGTACTTCTGTATTTCCTCATTCATTTTTACGATCACCTGCATGGCTTTTTTCCGAACGGAATTAATGGATTTTGCCTGATCGTACGCAGGGGCAAGAAACGACAAAGTAGCAGTGGCCGGGGTTCCTTCCACGTTATAATATCGGCTTTGGTCGTGCAAGTTAAAACCAAAATCGGGCTGCAGGCTATCTCGAACATGTTTCAATAATCGTCCTTCCGGTGTTTGCAGGTGGAGAGCATCCCGGTTAATGTCAATTTGCTGGGCATTCCTTCTTCGGAACCGGTGTGCGCCATCCGGATTCAGCATGGGAATAGCGTGAATCGTGATCTGATTTAGCAGTTCTTTCACCTGCGGATTTTCACGCATTTGATAGAGGTATTGAAAAATATCAAACAACGCCATGGTTGCGGTCGATTCATCGCCGTGCATTTGGGACCAGAGCAGGACATTCACAGGACCTGATCCTGCCGACAACAGATAAACAGGTCGGTTTTCCAGGCTTTTGCCTACTTCTTTCACCTGATAGAATTCCGTATTTGCCCAATGATTGATCAGGGGCAAAATCTTTTCCTGTCCGAATCGGTGCCCGGTAATCGTGGTTTCCTTGTAGTTGTCGTAATCAGAATAAAGTGGTTTCTGGCCAAAAGTCATAGTAGCTTGTAAATAACATAGTATGAATAAAATATAACGCATGGCAATTTCATCAGGTTAAATTAATCCTTGGATTTCCGTAACTACGCAACAAGTTACCACCGCCGGTAGCCTGAACAATAATTCGGCTCATGGCTTCGATAAAGTTTGCGGAAGAAGATATCTCCCGGGCAGGGCTTCGGTAAATTTTCCATTCTGACGCACCCAGGTCCCGTTGACCATAACAAAATCAAATCCATCTGCCAGTTGAAAAGGATTCTCGTAGTCCGCATTCTCCCGGACGTCCCCTGGTTGAAAAATGATAAGGTCTGCTTTCATGCCTGTCCGGAGCAACCCCCGGTCAGGAATAGCCAGTACATCGGCTGCGAATGCTGTCATTTTATGAACCGCCTGCTCCATTGTCAATACCTGGTCCTCACGTACGTACTTCTGGATGATTCTGGCAAACGTGCCGTGTCCTCTCGGGTGATATCCTGTCGGGCTTCCATCCGAACATATTCCGACCAGGTCATCCTGAAGCAATCTGGATTGCAGGGCTTCATTCATCACAAAATAGGCAGCGGAAGCGCCCTGTGGACCAATATCCTCGATCAGGAGGTCTGTAAATGATTTATTCTCCTGCTGCGCCGCAGCGGCCAGGGTCATCCCGGCATACGGTCCGCTACCGATAAGGGTCGCCTCGGGCCCATTGCGGGATAGTACCCGGTTAGTCAGGTAATCTGCCAGCTCCTGCTTCCTGAATTCCAGCGCAAGCTCAAACTGTTCAGGCGTTTTTGCCCAGTCAGGAAAAAGAATGCCGATGCCGGTGTAACTGGCGGTATAAGGATAAATATCGGCCGTAATTTCAATTCCTTCGCTTGCGGCTTCATGAACCCAGGACAAAATTTCCTCCGCCCTTTCTTCGCCTGATCCATAGACAGATTTAAGATGGGAGAGGTGGATTGGGCAGAACTCGCCCAAGCTAATCATTTCACGGATTGAGTACTTCAGACTGTCATCATCCTCGTTGCGCATGTGGCTCATAATCATGCCCCCATTTGAACCCGCCACTTGTGCAAGATGTTGCAGTTCGTCTGTTTGGGCATACAGACCCGGTGTATATTCCAGGCCGAGTGATAACCCGTAACAATATTTCAAAGCCTGACGAAGAAGCGAATCCATACGAGCAAGTTGTGTGGGGGTCGGTGAAATTTCCCTTCCAACCTCTGCCTCCGTGCGAAGGGAACCATGCCCATAGAACATGATCAAATTAGTACCCAGCCCCTCCTGCTGGTATTTATGGAACAGGCTATCGAGACCCTTGGTATCAGGACTACCACCGTCTTGTCCGAGGACAATTGTCGTTACCCCCATGGAACCAAAATTTTGAAATGCGGGGGTTTTTATGGGGTTCCCGTGGGCATGAAGATCAATAAAACCGGGTGCAACCACCGCTCCATTGGCATCGATGAGCTGACAAGCTTTGAGGTGCGAAGGATTGCCTTTACCCACTTCGAGTATGGAATCGGCGCTTACTGCCACGTAGCCGGTATAGCAATTTTTTTCTGCCTGATCCAAGGACGTGCAACCGATGTAAAGTAGTAAGAGGAATACAGAATATCGTGAGAAGGATGACTTCATAATAAATAGTTTCTAAAGCTAATGCCGTCAGACAGGACAGAAAAATGGTCAGATCTGACGGATTAATCTTATCCTAAACCGTTAAATCAGGGGTAGGATGTACTTTGGGAAAAATATACGTCAAATCATTTCAAAGGTAAAAAAAAGCCGCCCGGGAATCCCGGGCGGCTTTTCATGTAAAAAGGTAAGTGCAGTTTAATCTACATCCCACCTGACGGGCAACAACAGCATCGTAATTTTCACCATTCAGGTCACGCTCCGTAGTAGGATATGCCTGACGTACTGGTATCTCACCGCTCACATTTTGTGCAGCAGGTGCAGGTTCTAATGCAGGGAAGTCAGTTCTTCTCCAGTCAGCCCATGCCTCGTATCCATTCAGGAAGTTGGCAATCCACTTCTGTGTAAGAATCTGCTCACGAGCATTGCCAGCATCATAAGCAACCCAGGGATCAGCCAGATAGGCAGTAACTGCCGCATCAGCATCATCCACGTATTGCTTAATAGACAACTCTATTCCCATTTCATACATTTCCTGGGCGTCATCAGAAGTCCAG
>CAYGOW010000485.1:0-2893 GCA_964351425.1 uncultured Roseivirgaceae bacterium | reverse complement strand
GTTCGAGATGGTCTGTGCCTCGATCCCCTGAGCGGCATCCACGATAAGCAAAGCGCCCTCACAGGCTGCAATCGAGCGCGAGACTTCATAGCTGAAGTCAACGTGTCCCGGGGTATCAATCAGGTTGAGGATATAATCTTCTCCATGGAATTTATAATCCATCTGAATCGCATGACTCTTAATGGTGATCCCCCGCTCACGTTCCAGGTCCATATCGTCCAGCAACTGCTCCTGCATGTCGCGATCGGTCACGGTACCGGTAGCCTGTAATAATCGGTCGGCCAGGGTACTCTTACCGTGGTCAATGTGGGCGATAATGCAAAAATTTCGTATGTTCTTCATCTACAATGTAATGCTCAGACCTAATTCTTTGTTCTGAACATGCAAAAGTAGGGACTATTCATCAATTGTCCTTATGATTACCGATCCGTCCGCCGTTTATTTTTACTTGCCCCGGCAGAAACCATTCAATCTGACAAGATTTATTATCTTCGCACCCATTGGGAAACAGATAGTATTGACCCTATGATAACAGACAAAAATCCGATTGCAAGTCAGAAATTACAGGAGAATGTAGCTGAGTTCATTATCTATATGTACCAGATGGAAGACCTAATCCGGGTTTATAATTTTGAGCTCACCGATATCCGTCAATATGTAATCCATCATTTTCCCATTGAAGAAAAAGAGAAAAAAATAATGGAATCCTGGTTTGAAGACATCATGCGGCGGATGCAAGAACAGGATATCCGCGAGCGGGGGCATTTGGTAGAGGTGCAGGCATTTGTAGACGAACTGCTACGGCTTAAGGAAAAGTTACTTCCTGCAGATGAAGAATTTGCGCATGTCTACAACATGGCCCGCCCGCATATTCGTCAAAGCATCCAGGAGGCCGATGGTCTGGTAAAAAGTGATATTCAGGCCTGCCTGAATGGTATTTACGGTTTACTCCTTTGCCGCATGAATAACCGGGAGGTCCCGGAAGAATTGCAGGAAGGTCTGGAGCATTTCGGAAATGTCCTTTCCTACCTTAGCTTTCGTTATAAAATGGAGCAATTTCAGAATGACAATTAGGTCATTCAGGTGATTTGTATACTTTTCCTCCCTTCATCACAAATTGCACATTTTCTGTCACCTGAATATCTTCGATCGGATTGCCGGAAACAGCGACAATATCTGCCCATTTTCCCGGAGCCAAACTTCCCAAACGGTCGGATTCATTCAGTAACTTCGCTGCATTCACCGTTGCAGTTTTCAGGGCATCCATGGGTTTCATGCCTGTTTCAACCATAAAATAGCATTCCCTGGCATTGTCACCATGAAGTGATACGCCGGCGTCTGTACCAAAGGCGATAGGCACACCCTTACGCCAGGCTTTGCCAAAGGTAGCCTGAATGGCCGGTCCGATTTCACGGGCCTTAGGAACAATTACAGGTGGGTAGAATCCCTCAATTTCCGCTTTTTCCGCGACAAATTTTCCGGCGGATATGGTCGGGACATACCATGTTCCTTTTTCGACCATCAGGTCCATTACTTCTTCGCTCATCTTGGTACCATGTTCGATTGAGGTAATGCCTGCCAGTACGGCACGCTTCATCCCTTCGGCCCCGTGGGCGTGGGCTGCCGTTATCATACCGTATTCCCGTGCCGTTTCAATAATCGCTTCCAATTCATCCATCTGAAACTGAGGCCCGGATCCGTCTTTAGCAAGGCTTAGTACCCCGCCGGTAGCGGTTATCTTGATTACATCTGCGCCATTCTTATAGCGCTGTCGTACCGCTTTTCGCGCTTCATAAGGACCATTGATCACAGCCTGCTTCGGTCCCGGGTCGCCCATCAGGTCATCCCGGAATCCATTGGTCGGATCGGCATGTCCGCCCGTAGTAGCAATGGATCTTCCCGCCGAATAGATGCGCGGACCAATTACCTTCCCTTCCTTTATCGCGTCACGCAAGGCTGTATTGACACCTGTACCTCCCAGGTCCCTCACTGTTGTAAATCCTGCCATCAAAGTCCGACGGGCATAAACGGCGGCATCATAGGCGATGTCGGCCGGATTATCCTGAAAGCGGCTAAGGTATTCGGTCGGATTAGACTCCCCTTCCAGGTGAACGTGCATGTCCATAAATCCCGGGAGCACCGTATACGCCGACAGGTCGATCAGGCTATCGCCGGAAGCTGGGGTCATGTAGCCTTTTCGAACCTCCACGATCCGGTCTCCCTCCACCACAATGGTCTGTTCTGTGAGCATTTTCTCCTCCGTAACATCAACAAGGGCACCGCAATGAATAACAAGGCGCTGGGCATTTAACTGTATGCTAAGGATAGTAAAAAAGGCAAGTAAAAGTAGGTGGAATCGTTTCATAAGCTAAGTCGTTAGTACAGCAAGATACTGATCTTCCTTATTTTCAAAGACTATTTGGCAACTAAATCCTGCCATTTCCGCAAAATGTGTCAGCATTCGCTGATCGAGAAAAAGCCAGGTAAACCATTCTCCGGCCTCGCCTTTATACACATATTGATAATCAATTTCCCCAAAATAGCGGTCCTGGGGAAGGTCATTACTGTATAAATAGCGTATATCACTGCTATCCAGGATTACCTTGCCGCCAGACTTCAGCAAACGCCTAAGGTGTTTCAGGCCACTGAGCAAATTTTCAATTTTCCCGATGATCCCAATCCCGTTCATCATCAGCCAGAGCGTATCATATGACTTTTCCTGGTATGTAAATATATCTGCCTGGACGACTTGCCTGACCCCTAGATCACGCATAATATCACAGGCTATTGTGGAGTGGTCAAGGGCGGTAACATCAAACCCATGTTGCTGGAGAATGATTGCATGGGCTCCGGCACCGGCGCCAACATCCAGAATGCGGCCTTCAGCAAGTGT
>CAYGOW010000484.1:0-2907 GCA_964351425.1 uncultured Roseivirgaceae bacterium | reverse complement strand
AATTCTCCATGGCCTGTCTTGTAGCAGATACAGGTTCCCTGAATATCAAGGGCGCGTTTTTCATGAGTTCAAGATTTTTCGTCTTATTCGTCCCGGTATAACTCGCATTACCTACCAGGTAAAGAGTATTCTGCATTAACCGGATGGATAATAATTCCAGGTTATCCGGAATTACAGATACCAAAGAAAAATCCACTTCGTTTTGCTTGAGACTCTTAACCACCTTCGACTTATTGGTCACGTCCATGATCAGATCAATTCCGGGGTGCATCGCAATGAATTCACTCAGAAAAAATGGCATCACGTATTTGCCCGTGGATACGACCGATAATGTCAATTGCCCGGTAAGATGGCCTTTGTAGGCCATTACCCGGTTACTGATGGCATCGGTCTCATTCAGGATCGTTTCGCAGGACTTCACAATCTCCTGACCAAAACCCGTTATATACACTTGTCTACCAATCACCTCGTATAAAGGCAATTCGAATTGCTCCTGAAACTTTTTTAACTGAATCGATACGGCCGGCTGGGTGAGGTGTAATTCCTCTGCAGCACGAGTAATACTCTGTGTCTCAGACAACTTCTGAAAGATGCGCAGTTGATGTAATGTGTAATGCATAATTAATTCTTATGACAAAGATATAAAATATAAATAAAAATATATGCGTCATTCTTCTCAGATTTGCAGCGAACAAAATACAACTCATAATGGATAAATTTACTTTACTGGACAGTACGTATTCGCCGAAAGAAGCAAAAGAGGTTATTTTAACCCTGATCGGAGATAAAATGCGATTTTTGAATATGCTTTGTTTACGAACACGGGAAATGTACAGTGGAGATACCAGCCACCTGGAAGAACGCATCGAAGAATTAAAGAGAAATAAAGAGGAGCTACAATTAATTCTTGATGAAGCTACCGAGAAAGGAATGGATATTTCGTTACAAAGTGAGATCTCGGTTAAGCTGGTAGAAAGCGAAGCCAAAGCAGACGCATGAATTTAGATTTGCTGCTGGACAACCTGTCCAACCCGGCGCTGCTTTTCTTTTTCCTGGGCATTCTTGCTGTTCAGCTAAAGAGTGACCTTGCCATCCCTCCTACTTCTTCAAAATTTATTTCTTTATACCTCCTGTTCTCCATCGGATTCAAAGGCGGACAGGAGTTGTCCCATAGTGCATTTGGGATGGATATTGTATTTGGTTTGCTATTCGGGGTCATTTTGGCCCTGGTCGTGCCAGTTTACACCTTCTTCATCCTTAAAAAACGCCTGGGTGTCTACAATGCCGGCGCGATCGCGTCGGCATACGGATCAGTTAGTGCTGTCACCTTTGTGACATGTGTTTCCTTTTTGGAGTTGCAAAACATGCCATTCGGCGGACATATGGTGGCTGTAATGGCCCTTATGGAAGCCCCCTCCATCGTCATTGGAGTCATTCTAATTTCGCTATTCAGTAAGGAAGGCAAACAGGAAATACCTTTAGGCAAGGTCATCCATCATGCCTTGACGAATGGCAGCGTTTTATTGATCCTCGGAAGCCTGGTCATTGGTCTGATCGCCAGTGACCAGCAGGCAGAAGGTATCGCTCCGTTTACAACCGACATATTCAAGGGTTTTCTGGCCGTCTTCCTGTTGGATATGGGGATTATAAGTGGAAAAAAACTCTCCGCATTCTGGCAAAATGGATGGTTCCCATTGGCTTTCTCCATTGTCATTCCGATTATCAATGGCTGTATCGTCGCCATTATCAGCCAGTATATCGCCGTGGAAGCGGGTGACAGGTTGTTATTTTCAATTTTGGCAGCCAGTGCCTCCTACATAGCCGTACCTGCCGCCATGAAACTTGCGGCACCTCAGGCCAATCCGGGCTTATACATTCCGATGGCCCTGGCCGTAACATTCCCATTCAACATCACCCTGGGCATGCCTCTTTACCTGTATCTGATAAACACGTTTTAATTTCCTTTTGCTACGGCCACCGCAATCCGGGAATCTGCTGTACCGTAATACAAGAACCAGTTGTTTTGAAAGTAGACCAGCCCTTCAATGAAACAAACCAGGTTTACTTCACCGGAAATTTCATAGTCTTCTTCCGGGTAGAGGAAATAGTGCGGAGCGCGATCAATAAGTTTATAGGGCGCATCATTCGAAAATAGTGCTTGTCCGGCCGCATAGGTAAATTTCGGTAAGTCAGGGTCATTGACATTTGCCGCATTGCTTCCATTATATAAAAAAAGGATGCCCTGTTCCGTATACAAAGCAAAAGGACCCGGCTCCACCAGCCGGCTGTCAAAATACCCGGGCCTCGGGTGCATAACACTCACGCGTTGTTTACTCTCTTCATTCAGTAAAGGTTTCCAGTGAATCAAATCCTCCGATGTGGCCATGAATATATCCGTGTCCCCATAGTACATCCAATACCTTCCATTCACCTTTTTAGCAACAATTCGCTGGCCTGATCGCTCTGTGAGAATAGACCCCGATTTACTCCAGGTATCGACAAATGCAGAATCAGTCAGAATCAACCCCTGTTTCTCCCAGTGAATAAGGTCGGCTGAAGTCGCCAGGGCCATACGGGCAGTCCGGCCATCATAAGCGGTATAGGTCATGATATAATTTCCGTCAGGAGTCTCTACGATTCGCGGGTCCTCCACCCCATCGAAGCAGTTGCTGCAATTTGGCTCATTCTCCTTCAGGTAACTCCATTCATATACCTTCATCTTATCCTCATCTGGATAAAAAACGGGCTTCAGCATCTTGGTGAAATGAAGTCCGTCCATGCTGACCGCCAGCCCGATCCGTGATGTGCCGGAAGGATCCTGTGCCCTGTAAAAGAGAAAAACGGAATCGTTCCTGACGACCGCAGCGGGGTTGAGGACATTGCGGGATTCCCAGGCAACAGTTCTCC
>CAYGOW010000483.1:0-2941 GCA_964351425.1 uncultured Roseivirgaceae bacterium | reverse complement strand
CCTGAATAATCGAATATCAAGCATGCCTTCTGAGGAAATAGATTTTCGATTTTAAAAATCAAATAACAATTTAAGTTTTAGATGAGTAACAGATTTCAAGTCATCAGTCCGGTCGATGGAACCATATATGTAGAAAGGGAAATGGCATCGGACGAACTAGTAGAGTCATCACTCGCCGCTGCCGTGGAGGCACAGATAAAATGGCGAAAAACCAGCATTGCCGAGCGCAGTGAAATATGCCAAAAGGCCGTCTCCTATTTTGTGCAAAATGCCTATGAGATTGGGGAAGAATTGACATGGCAGATGGGCCGTCCCATACAGTACGCTCCCTACGAAATTCTAAAGGGCTTTCAGGAGCGCGCAAAATATATGATTGCAATTGCTGAGTCATCCCTTGCGGATATTCAACTACCGGCATCCGACGGTTTTCAGAAATTCATTAGGAAAGATCCCGTGGGTGTCGTAATGGTCCTAGCTCCATGGAATTATCCATATCTCACTTCTGTTAACGCCGTTATACCCGCACTCATGGCCGGGAATGCAGTCATCTTAAAGCATGCCCAGCAGACACCTTTGTGTGCAGAGCGATATGCGCAGGCTTTTGAATATGCAGGCCTGCCCAAAGGTGTTTTCCAATTCCTACACCTTTCACATGAGCAAGTCGCGGAGGTGATCTCCGACGAAAGAATCGCTTATGTATCTTTCACCGGGTCCGTAGAGGGTGGTCATGCCGTTCAGGAGGCAATAAGCCAACGATTCATTGGTGCAGGCCTTGAATTGGGGGGTAAGGATCCTGCCTATGTGCGATCGGATGCCAATATCGAGGACGCAATCGAAAATCTGGTCGATGGCGCATTTTTCAATTCCGGACAATCCTGTTGTGGGATAGAACGAATCTATGTGCATGAGGAGATCTTTGAGGAATTTGTCAGCGGCTTTGCAGAATTGACAAAGAAGTACCTGCTCGATGATCCACTGGCGACCAGTACTACGCTCGGCCCAATGGTGAAAGCATCTGCCGCTAGTCTGGCCCGAAAGCAGGTGGAAGAGGCCGTCGAAAAAGGCGCAAGAACGTTGATTGATTCTACCACATTTAGCAAAGACGAAGAAGGTTCTGCATATATGGCACCGCAAGTACTCGTGGATGTCAACCACCAGATGGCCGTCATGACCGAGGAAAGCTTTGCTCCCATTGTGGGGATCATGTCGGTGAAATCGGACGAAGAAGCTGTTAGACTGATGAATGACAGTCGATATGGACTGACAGCCTCGATCTGGACTACCGATGAATCAAAAGCCCTGGAATTGGGCGACCAAATAGAAACAGGGACTTTATTTATGAATCGATGTGACTACCTGGACCCTACACTGGCCTGGACCGGTGTGAAGGACTCAGGAAGAGGCGTGTCCCTGTCAGGTTTGGGTTACTTCTACCTGACCCGCCCAAAATCCTTTCATCTCAAATCGGATTTCTGATGAAGGTGGGACTACTCCTATGCGATCATGTGGCGCCCCATCTCCAAAAAATCGATGGCGACTATCCGCAAATGTTCAGGAAGTTACTGCCGACTTTAGACCTGACCGTTTACGATCTCACACAAGACCAATTTCCGCCTACTGTGGATTCGCAGGATGCTTATATCACCACCGGTTCGAAATGTTCAGTCTATGATGAGATTCCCTGGGTCATCAAGCTGAAGTCATTCATCCGTTTACTCGATGCGAATAAAAAGTGCTTTGTCGGGGTGTGCTTCGGACACCAAATGATGGCAGAAGCGCTGGGAGGACGTGTCCGTAAGAGTGACATCGGATGGTGCGTAGGTGTCCACCAGTTTACGGCCGTATCCCGGGCGGAGTGGATGCAGCCACCAGTCTCAAAAATCAACATTCTGATGAGCTGTCAGGATCAAATCGAAACCTTGCCTCCCAATAGCACGGTCCTGGCAGAAGGGGCAGATTGCCGCATTGGCCTGTTTCAGGTGGGAGATCACATGCTGGGAATGCAGGGTCACCCCGAATTTCCAAAGGAATACGCACGTGCCTTGATGGAAGAAAGAATGGAAAGAATAGGTCCTGCCAAAGTGCAGCTGGGCCTTGAGAGTTTGAACCAAAACATTGACCAAAGCATCATCTCAAATTGGATCGTGTCGTTTCTGGACATGCCGCGCTAGTAAGCCTCGGCCCTACCGTCAACGTAGCTAGGCAGTCAAAGTCTGAGAGTGGGTGTTGAAATCAGCACTTTCGTCCCCAACGTCTTAATCTAAGTATTTGATTTTCAATTGCTATCGAATGCCGTCCAATATCTAAGCATCCCTGCAGGTTTAATATTACTACTTTTGCAGGAGAATACTTTGATCATCTAACAACGACCAGCAACTAGTGAGCGAGGAATCCACCAGCTTAAATAAATACATCAGTAGTACAGGCATTTGCTCCAGAAGGGAAGCCGACAAATGGATAGATGCTGGTAGGGTCGCGATTAATAATAAAGTGGCAAAAAAAGGTAACCGTGTCTTCGCTTAAGACAAGGTGACGGTGGATGGACAGGAAATCGGCATCAAGCCCAAACCGGTCTATCTGGCCCTAAATAAGCCTCCAGGCATTACATGTACTACGGACAGAAGTGATAGAGACAATATCATTGATTTTATCAATTATCCAAAAAGGATCTTCCCCATCGGTCGCCTGGACAAAGCCTCCTCCGGACTCATCCTACTCACCAATGATGGAGATATTGTCAATCAAATCCTGCGAGAAGAAAACAATCACGATAAAGAATATATCGTGGTCGTTGACAGACCCATTACCTCCCAATTCCTCCGGCAAATGCGAGGCGGAATACCAATCCTGGGAACGGTGACCAAAAAGTGCGAAGTCGAGAAACTGCAAAAGTCTATTTTCCGAATCGTACTTACGCAGGGTCTAAATAGACAGATCCGGC
>CAYGOW010000482.1:0-2944 GCA_964351425.1 uncultured Roseivirgaceae bacterium | reverse complement strand
TTGCACAGATGACCATCACCTTGTTATTTGGCGGCCTGGGGGTTTACTGGCTCTACGGGGTCTGGGCGGCATTACTGTGTTGTTTCAGTGCACCTTTATTATTGGGAATCTCTTTTTGGCTGTCAAAACATTTTCAATTCCCGGGCAGGAAATACGTCGCCTTATTTTTGGACGGGCTAAAAGAAATTCATTTGAGGCAACTGCTGACTATTACCGGCCTGTCATTTTTGCGTTATCTGGTGTTTGCCTCACAGTTTATCCTGCTCCTGTTCATCACGTTGCATCTTGACCCCTGGCTGATCATAGCCGGTGTAACCTGGATATTTCTCGCCAAGTCGGTTCTGCCAAGTATTAATTTCCTGGGGGATCTGGGTATCCGGGAATTTTCAGCCGTTTATTTCTTTGCCGCATTCACGGATCTTACCTTACCGGTGGTCGTGGCCAGCTTGTTTATTTGGGGAATGAATATTGCCTTTCCGGCAGCATTAGGCAGTCTTTTTTTAATCAAAGCGAATAAGAAATGATTTGGCTGGGGTGCCTTGCGGCGTTCTTCCTCGGGTGCCTGCCACTTTGGGCGATCTTTGGCTGGCGTAAAACCGCAGTTGCAGATTCTCAGAAAGAAATTAGTATGACCATACTTGTTCCTTTCAGAAACGAAGCGAAACGGATCGGCCCGCTTCTGGCCTCGCTTGAAAAAATTGACTATACCCGTTTCACCATTTTATTTATCGATGATCATTCGACAGATGCCGGACCGGATCTGGTGAAGAAGTGGGTTCAAGGCAATGAGAATAGCCGGATTATCGCGGCTCCGTTGGATTCAACAGGTAAAAAGTCCTGCCTTGCCTTGGGGGTGCAACATGCGATGGGCGAGGTTATCCTGACTACAGATGCGGATTGCGAAGTGCCTTCCGGCTGGCTTCGGTCCATGAATAATTATTTTGCCAATAGTCAAACAGGATTCGTGGCCGGCCTCGTTTCGCCGCTCAGGCAAGCGGGATTCTTGCGTAAAATTGGCGCGTTTGATATGGCGGCTCTTACCGGTGTATCCGTTGGAAGCATGGGACATGGAGTGCCGACCATGTGCAACGGGGCTAACCTTGCATTCCGTAAGGAGGTCTTCGAGGAAGTGAATGGGTATGAAGGAAACATCCATATTCCGAGTGGCGATGATGAATTTCTGATGCATAAAATACATGAGCGATTCCCACATGCTGTACGATACAATACCGATCGGGATGCTGTGGTGCAAACAGATATCCTTAACCGGCTGAGCGATATGATTCAGCAGCGAGTCCGGTGGGCCTCTAAATGGCGGTACCATCAGGATCGGAAGCGAAAGTGGTGGGCACCTATGCTCGCCCTGGCATACTTTGTATTTCTTTTGGGGTGGATTTCGTGTTTTTTCAGACCTTCCGGTTTAATCTGGTTGGGTGGTTTTACATTGTTCAAACTGGTCGCAGACTACGGGTTGATTCGAAAGGTTATGAGAAGGTGGCAAAATCGTCCCGGATTACTTTACTTCTTGCTGGCCCAACTGTTGTATCCTTTTTACGTGCTAAGTTTTTCCATACTGTCCGCTCGCCGGCAATATGTCTGGAAAGATCGCCGTTATGAAGAGGCAATTACTTAATCTTTGTATATTTCGGATCGTATGGAATCCTATTCGCTGCAAAACAAATATAACCTCAAGGAAATCCAGGTAAATGCCCTTTTGGAGATCACCCAGGCGATTAATGATAATCTCTCTGAGGATTCCCTTTATAAGATTTATGATTTTACATTGCGTGCCAATTTAAAGATCAACAAGCTGGCCCTTTTTGTCATGGATGAAAGCTGGAGCTGTAAAGTAGCTTTTGGTACGGCACAAAATTGCAGAGCGATACATCCACCGGATGATCTCACCAGGATACGCAAGGTCACCCCGCTCAATCAGCTGGAGCCCCGTACTGATGTATTTGGAGAATTTGACTGGCTGCTTCCTGTAATTCATAAGGAGACGCTTCTGGCCATTGTATTGATCGGAGGGATTCAGGAGGATGAGGAATCATCCATGAATAGTCATTTACGTTTTATTCAGGCCCTTAGTAATATTATTATTGTAGCGATAGAGAATAAGAAACTTGCCCGTCGTCAACTTGAGCAGGAATCTCTCAGGAAGGAATTGGAAATTGCCAGTGATGTACAACATTTCCTGTTTCCGGATTCTCTGCCCTACGGACCACGGCTTAAAGTAGCTGCCAGTTATCTGCCTCATGATCGAATTGGCGGAGATTATTATGATTACATCCCGTTAAATAAGAATCAGTTTTTGATTTGTATAGCCGATGTATCCGGCAAAGGGATTCCTGCAGCATTACTGATGTCCAATTTTCAGGCTTCGCTACGGACCCTGGTGCGCCAGACACCCAACTTGCGGGAGATCGTGGAGGAATTGAATTACCAGGTACTGGAGAATGCCAAAGGAGAGAAGTTCATTACTTTTTTTGCCGGTATTTATGACCACTCCCTGAAAACACTGGCCTATATAAATTCGGGTCACAATCCGCCTGTACTTATCCAGGCGAATGGGGAGATAGATTGGTTGCATGATGGATCCACTGTCCTCGGAGCGATGCACCCACTGCCTTTTTTAAACGAAGGATTTATTACTGATCTGAACGATTTTGTTCTTTTTTGCTACACCGATGGCTTAACGGAGACCACCAATGAAAAAGGAGTGGAGTTCGGGGAAGATCGTATTGTAAGCTTTTTTCAGGACCATGCTTCACGGGATCTGAGAAAAATCCATGCCGATATTATTCAGTCCCTGGATGATTTCAAAGGTCGGCGTAAATACCACGATGATATTACCTTATTGTCGTGTAAAGTCGAACCCTGATGTATTGGCATAAAACACCGTGGTGGCTTCAATGGGTTTATCCCGGACTGGAATGGCATGGAT
>CAYGOW010000481.1:0-2951 GCA_964351425.1 uncultured Roseivirgaceae bacterium | reverse complement strand
GAGCTGGGGTTCATTAATGCGAGCATGTACCTTCGCAAGCTTAAGCAAATCCCGAATGACCTGAACGGGCTGAATACGAAACTGGCTCAGTCCGACCTGACCGATATGGAGTTGGGGCTGGCCTACCAAGCAGCCGGAAGCGCCCTGGGCAACTCACTAGGCAGTGATTTACTGGACCTCAGTACTCGTTATTTTAATAAAGCTTCAAAATCCGACGATCCTGAAACCGTCGCACTGGCCGAACTCAACCAGATATTAAACAACGCCTACACAGGTCGATACAAAAAGGTCATGAAGCAACTGGAAAAAACGGATTTGCCGGACACGGAGAAGGTAAATGAACTCAAATCTTTTGTTGAGGCCTTTTGCTATAAATGCCAGGGAGATGAGAAGAAGTATGAAGTGGCGAGGACCGAAATTTCCAACGGAGAATATCTCAAAAAGCTCGATTCGGTAGAAGAAAAATAATAACTTCGACTGCAAAGCGCATTATCAGCCATGGAACTATTCATGCAGCCGGAACCATGAGTAAAAGATTGGATTAGAAGGGACAACAGAAAATCTCATCGGTACGTAACATAAGTTACGAAACACGGATCGGCAGATGTCTACTTTTGCCCCTTCAATAAAAACATTCAAAGGTATGTCGGTTTTGGAAATAGCGGGGCTTATCAGTGCAGCGATTATAGGTATATCCCTTGGACTTATTGGAGGTGGTGGGTCCATTCTCACGGTACCTATCCTTGTTTACCTGCTTCATATTGAGCCTGTCCTTGCAACGGCCTACTCCCTTTTTGTGGTGGGTGTATCTTCCCTGATAGGAAGTGTGAGTTATGCCAGAAAAGGACTGGTATCCTATAAAACTGCGGTGGTATTTGCGATTCCGGCATTCATCGCTGTATACCTGACGCGGCTCCTGTTGGTGCCTATGCTTCCGGATGTATTATTTCATATCGGCAATTTCGCGGTAACCAAAGACACAGCTATCCTGCTGTTGTTTGCCTTCCTGATGGTCTTCGCATCGATCTCCATGATCCGGGATAAAAAGCCGAAGAATGGCGAATCAAATACCGGAGATTCGGAGAATTTTGTGCCGGATTTCAATATCAAAATGATCATTCTGGAGGGACTGGTGGTAGGTGTCCTGACCGGACTGGTGGGAGCTGGCGGCGGATTCCTGATCATACCGGCCCTGGTATTATTTGCCAAGCTTCCCATGAAGCTGGCGGTTGGTACGTCTTTGCTCATCATTGCCGTCAAATCCCTCATCGGGTTTATCGGCGATGTCCAGAGTGGTGAGACGATAGACTGGGTGTTTCTTCTCTACTTTACCGGACTGGCAGTTATTGGTATTTTTATTGGATCGTACTTCTCCCACAAGATTGATGGGGACAAGATCAAGAAAGGATTCGGCTGGTTTGTCCTTGGAATGGGCGCCTTCATGATTGTGAAGGAGTTGATGGGATGATCTTCTGGGTGCCCCGTAAAATATATCCATGGCACGCATTATGGGTCCGCATAAGGAGAACCAATGTCTTACTTTTCGGTGATAAGCAAAGGATATTCACAGTTCCTTTCTTTCACATTCACTTCCCGGACTGGTGATTAGTCTCTTTTATTGCAAAGGCAAATCCATTCGATAAAAGGAAAGAAGCGCTTTATCATCTGATAATCAGAAATATATGTATAGTTTTTTTGTAAGAAAAAACGTACATTCTAAAAATTTTGACACCTTAAACCACTCTCTCATGAAAAAGCTATTTCAAGTCGCAGGTTTTCTTTTCCTGTGGGCGGCGTTAATCTGTCCGCCAAAAATCGTTGCACAACAGCTCACCGCTTACCGGTATATCCATGTTGCCCCGGAGAATATGGGTGAATACATGAATCGCATGGAAACGTACTGGTCTAAAATTGCCGAAGCCGCCATCAGGAAAGGTAATCTTGAGTTCTGGGCTGTCCTCGTCAAACAAGGAGGATTCGATATGCCCAATTCTCCGAATATTCTGATGCTTGTGCGCTTCAAAGACTGGGATAACCGACAAGGAACCTGGAATGCCACTGCTGTTTTTCCGGATGTACCCATGGAAAAAATGGAAACCGGTTCGCTTTCCACTGCGATGCACCATATTTGGGTGGAATCGGGTGGCTGGGTAAATGTTGATGGTGCGGTACCTGCGGAGGACTACAAATACATTACCATGCTCTACCATGATACCGATTCTCCCGGTGACTTGATCGCACTGGAAAATGAGCACTGGGCACCATTTATTCAGGAACAAATGAATGCCGGACATACCAATCAAAAGGCATGGGGCAACGGTACCATTATTTCACCCACCGGACCAAATGTCGGCGCCTCCACGATCTCTTTTGATATTTTCAATAGTCTTACGGCAGCACTTACTCCTGATTGGTCAGATGAAGCGACCATACCTCAGGACGCTATGACGAAAATCATGGCGCTTGAAAAAACCCCCCGACGCCAATTCATTTACCGGATTGCCATGGTGCGTGATAATACCAATGTGAACTGAGTGCCTGAAACCCGCTTATGAAAGGCCCGTATGTGGGCCTTTTTTTTTGGATTGTAACGTGTGAACTCGTTTTTGCCTGTCCTGCCCGGGCTTTTTCGGTTGGCGACAGGAAGGCCTCTTTGCACTCCTTCAAAGCTCTTTTATCGACAAACAACGGTTTTCCATCGGGATACAACATTGCATTTCCACTTGCTTCCTTCAAGTTTTGTGACAACGAATTATTGTATTCACTGACTTGATTATTTATGAGAACGTTTGAGATCTTGTTGCTCCTGGTGGTGACCCTGATACCCTTTATTAAGCGACCATTACTGACAAAAATACCGGCCCGGTACATTCTTATTTTTCTGGTTATAGTTTTATCCCTCCATTTAGTCCTTGAAGGCTATCGCTGGCAAATGATCCCGGTGTATGTAC
>CAYGOW010000480.1:1663-2958 GCA_964351425.1 uncultured Roseivirgaceae bacterium | reverse complement strand
TCACAAAGCTCCTTGAAAGGTGTCAGATCCTTTATTTGGGAGCCAATATGAAAATGTAGGCCATTAAATTCAAGGTTAGGATATTTCTTCAATTCTTCCAGTGCCTCCCATATGGCACCTGACGGAATCCCAAATTTATTGATTGATTTACCAGTCGTAATATGAGGATGGGTTTTCGCGTCAATGTTTGGATTCAGTCGAAAGGAGATTCGTGTCGTTTTATTGAGCTTTTCGGCAATTTCACTGATGACCGGAAGTTCTTCAATAGACTCACAGTTAATATTGTATACCTGGTGGCTGATCGCATCTTTCAATTCCTTATCCGTCTTCCCTACCCCGGCAAAAACAACCTGATCGGCACGAAACCCGCAATCGAGGGCCAGATTGATTTCGTTTCCACTGACACAATCCACACCAAACCCATGTGCCTGAATTATCTCCAATAACTTCCTCTCAGCATTGGCTTTCATGGCATAATGGATATGATACGGATATCCGTCAATACATTCCGAGACCTTTTGAAGTGTTTTGTCTAAAACCGACAGGTCATAATAATAAAAAGGTGTGTCCATTGCTTGCTGTTATTTTACTCCTGGTCCCTTAACAAATTTGCCGGGCAATTTACCCGTATGTTCCCCACGAATAAGTACAAATTCTCCATTGACCAGTACATACTCCATACCTTCAGCATATTGGTGCGGGGCTTCATACGTAGCTTTGTCCCTGATGGTTTCCGGTTTAAAAATCACCACATCCGCAAAAAATCCTTCCCGAAGAAGTCCCCGATCGGGTATGCCAAATTTCTCCGTGGCCGAATAGGTGAGTTTATGAATGGCTTCGGAAAGTGGAATTACCTTTTCTTCCCTGACATACTTACCCAATAACCTGGCAAAATTACCATAGGTCCGCGGATGGGTCGAAGAGTTCAGTATGTTTCCTTCAGCTGCCACAGACCTGGCATCGGAGCAGAAAGTCATATACGGCAATTGAATCTGTTTCCTTACATTCTCCTCTGACATAAGGAAATAGACAGCTCCGATATTTCCTTCATTGGCAATCACCAGGTCCACCAGTGTCTCAACAGCATCCTTCTCCATTTCATCAGCAATTTGCTGTATGGTCATGCCGATAAATCTCCTCAACTCAGGATTATCAAATTCCAGCACGAGTATATTTTCTGGCGTACCTGCCGCCGCGTAAAAATTTTCCCAGTCATTCTCCCCGCTGGCAATTTCATCCATAACCCGCGCTTTAATGGAATCAACTTTTAATCTTTTCACCCAATCACTATCCGT
>CAYGOW010000480.1:0-1653 GCA_964351425.1 uncultured Roseivirgaceae bacterium | reverse complement strand
GAAAACAGGCTCCCAAACCCGTAGATGCGCCGGTGTAATTATACATATTCGCCGAAATTTGTAGTCCTGCTTTATTGGCAGAATCGATTTTTTCCAACACCCGGTCCAGCTTATCCCAATTCTCAGGTCCGGCTGCCTTCAAATGATATATTTCTGCCGGTACATTGGCTTCCCTGGCGATCTTGATCAATTCGTCCACCGCCTGTAACAGATTAAAACTTTCGCTGCGCAAATGACTGATATACATTCCATTGTATGCACCAGCAACGGAAGCGAGTGCAATCAATTCACTGGTCTCAGCAAAGAATCCGGGAGGATATATCAGTGAGGAACCCAGCCCTAACGCCCCTTCTTCCATAGATTCCGCTACCAGTCGCTTCATCGCCGCCAATTGTTCTGAAGTGGGGGAAATGTTATCATTCCCGAGTACATTTTGGCGGACCGTGGTAGCGCCTACGAATGACGCCACATTGGTGGAAACACCTTGGCGTTCCAGGTGATTCATGTAGTCTCCGAACGATTGCAGTTTCCTCCCGTATCGTTTTGAAGGTGCCTTATAGGGACCCAGTGACGACCCTTCTCCGAATACTTCCAGCGTAACCCCTTGTTTGATATCGCTCATGGATCGCCCGTCGGAAAATAACGACCTGCCGGCCCAGCTCAATGTATTTACAAAACCTGGTGCCACTGCATAGCCTGAGCCATCGATTTCCTCCCTTGCTTTTTCGCCGGCCAGATCACCGATCGTCTTGATCCTGTCTTTTTTAATACCCAGGTCTGCCACATAGGGTGTATCACCCGAACCGTCATAGATAGTCCCGTTGCGGATGATTACGTCATAAGAACTACATCCACTCAGTAACACAAAAAGGCAGACAACTGCATATTGGATAGCTGACGACCTGCCTCCACTCCTGTCCGTTGGTCGTTTCATTTTCGCAAAAAAGGAGAATGTTCTGTACCCATGGTATAAGTCAAATCCCTTCATTTATTCAAAATTAATCCCTGTCCAACCGTTGATTCTTCTTTCAGGTCAATGAGAAACCCATTAATTACCGTGTACAATAGTTCACCGTCTTTTTCCAGGAAGAAAGAAGGATTACCACCCGGTTTAAGTTCCGATTCAGGGTTATACTCAACATCGATAAGGTTAATAGGAAAAGGGGAAGGTCCGCCGTCGGGCAAATTCTGAACCCTGACATAGCCATAACCATTCTTGAGTATGCTGGCGGGATCAAGGGACCTTACCTGATCCACATTCTTTAGTGTATCCGGGAAAATCCCGGCCGGTACAATTTTCATCCCGTTCGCATCCAGGTATGTGTTTCCGAAGTAGGTGGATAAGTCACCAAGGTCTTCGATTACGGCGGTATGGTAATATCCTGATTCAGTTGAATCGCCATCCAAGGAATGGGTAAATCCGATATCCAATGTATACGCGGTTTTATTAACCATATGTGACACGGACTCTATTTTCAAGGCTAGTAACTGACGATCGTTACGTGGAATCTGCTCATAATCCTCCGGGTTTGCATTTTCATAGGATGCGTCGGCAATCGAATACAGTGCCGAGAGAATGGCCACATAATTTAGTTTCCGGATATACTGTTTATCCAGATCATCCGGATAGCCACCCGATTCGATGAGGATGGT
>CAYGOW010000479.1:336-2979 GCA_964351425.1 uncultured Roseivirgaceae bacterium | reverse complement strand
AGTAAAATGCACGCCACAGGAGGGTCGGTTAGCCAATGCTTTTACCCCGACTTCCACCCGTTCCGGATGAAGGATATCATCGGCTGCCAGGTCAATGATGGCCTCTCCGCTGTATTGCTCGAGGAATTGATTAAACAAACGGTTGTGACCGACATTCTCCGGTGAACAAAAAACATTGATAAACGGGTACTTTTTTTGGAGGGACCGAATTATCCCGGGACTGTCATCTGTACTGGCATCGTCCAGCAACCATATATCCAGTGAGGAATAAGTCTGGGCAAGAATAGATTGGACCGTTTCTTCGAGAAATGGCGCCTGGTTGTAACAAATGCACGCAACCGTGACTACCATGTACGTACCCACCGCTCGCCGGTACACTGCACCATTCCGACGTTGTCATCGTATCCAAAGGCAATTTGACCCAGGTCAATAAAGCGATAATCGCGGTATTCCGCCCATTCATAAACAAACTGAAATAAATCCAGCATGGGCTTTTTCTCTTCATACGCTTCGAGCTGGGCGATATGGACCGTGTACAGAATCCCGGGGCCGACCTGAAGCAAAACAGCCATTCCGCAATATTTTACTCCCTCACGGATGGCAAACAACAACGTTTCCTCCGGGAAATTCGCCAGGAATTTCTCAACGTACGCATCATCACCGTTTCTTGCAACGTTGGTTTCACTTCGGTGAATCAATTGTGCAATCTTATCATACTGATCCAATGGCTCCTGGGTAATACTGAATTCATGGAGGGTACGCGCACCCATTCGCCAGTCATTGCTTGAGAGTTGTTCATTTTCCTCCATGGTTACCGGAATCATACGGTGGTTCATACTTCCCTCTACCCTGAAACCGGCTTCAAGGAGCGCATCCCGCTGGCGCTTCCAGTTTTCAGGATCATACTGCTCTGGAAACAAGGTCAGGGCAATTCTCGAAATACCTGACCTGCTGAGCTCTTCCTGAATGTAATTTAAAAAGGCAGGCATATTTGCTGAGGGCTGAATTTCCGCAAACCCATAAAATCCTCCGGGAGAAGCATCGGCCGATGAATCCTGAATGGAACAGCGCAACATGGCAGTTACTTCATTTGGAGAATATTGATAAAATGTACGCAAAGGCTTGTTTGACGTCAGTCGAAGAAATTCTTCTTTATGAAAAAGCCATTGTGTGGTATAGGCCGGGCGAACAGGCACTTGATCGGTAATTACTGACATAATTAATAGGGTATTCCTAATTTTTTATAAATGAAGTGCATCAACCAGGCCGGGCCAATAAGCAGAAATTGAAGGTCCTTGAGGAAGGATGGTTTTTTTCCTTCTACCTTGTGTCCATAAAACTGGCCAATCCAGGCAAGTACAAAAATCACCAGGCATATAGACCAGAGAGGCCAGGGGGCAACAAGTGAAATCGTATTTGCCGCCCAAAGACATAAAAGCCCAAAGGCTGCCATACCAAAGGCCAGGGGCACGGACAAAAAAATGTACTAGATCAGGATGAGAATCAGTAAGAAACTTGCCCAGTTGACGAACGGACTTGCGAGCCCGGTTACATCATTCAGTATACCATGAGGAATTGACCAGATCAGTCCGACGATGCTAAAAAAAATCAGCGGGACACATATCCAGTGAATTAACTTATTTGTTTCATTCCGATGGCTGCTGCCATACTCATCAAGTAGTGATTGAATGCGCTCCATATATACGAATATACCATTTACCGTACTTTTGTACGAACTTTCTCCCATGATTTCACTTGCCAATAGACTTTCCCGGTGGTGAGCAGGTTGTCTGCCGAATCATGAATTTGAACCACACATTCCACGACCACAGACTCTTGTGCCTTCAGCGGCAGATAAATTTTCTCCTGCAGCCATTCTTCGGTCGCAATAAACTCCGCGAAAGCATCCATTTTCCCCTGATAGTGGTAATCCATTTCGAGTCGCTGCATGATCAGCCTGTATTTTTTTGGATCCAGGTTGGTAATTAAAAGGAAGCCCGTGGTAAACTCGGATATGGTCGCCAGGGCACAGGCATGCAGCCCCCGGATATGATTAAAATTCTTTTTCCGGTAAGGAATCTTCGTGCGCAATCGGTGCGGCTCAATGCTAACTACCTTAAAGCCATGCGGCTTGTTGAAGGGAATCATACGGTCGAGCCCCCGGTTGAGCAACCAGCGATAAAAGCCTGAATGTCGAGCTTTTTTAATGATGTTGTTCACGTTCATACTATTTTAGCCTATTCTCCTTATTTTCGCTAAAAATACATTTTCATTGTACATGCGGCGAATATGTTAAGTTACTGGGAAAAAGAATCATTTACGAACTTCGATCATGCAATCATTGGCGGCGGGATTGTCGGACTGTCCACCGCGCTCAGCCTGAAGCAATTATCGCCTGACTCCTCGATTGTTGTGCTCGAGCGTGGGTTGCGCCCATCCGGGGCGAGTACGCGAAATGCCGGATTCGCCTGTTTTGGGAGTGTAAGCGAACTTCTGGAGGACGTAGAAACTGTCGGGGAGAATGGTATGCTGGAGTTGGTCGAACAGCGATGGACGGGACTCCAGTTGCTGCGAAAGAGGCTCGGGGACGACCGTATCGGGTTTGAGAATTATGGTGGCTATGAGGTACTGGAAGAAAAAGAC
>CAYGOW010000479.1:0-290 GCA_964351425.1 uncultured Roseivirgaceae bacterium | reverse complement strand
TTTCACCCTGCCAGTGAGAAAATAAAGGACTTTGGATTTAACGAAGCAATGGCCCCGGGAATGATCTACAATCCTTACGAGGCACAGATCAATACCGGCAAAATGATGCGCTCCTTATGGGACATGGCGCTGGAAGCCGGGATTCATATCCTCACGGGGGCTGAAGTAACAAACTACAAAGAAGACACAAAAGGAGTACGACTTAAGGTGAAGGGGATACACCCCAATGATACCATGACGGTGAAAGCACGATCGGTTGGAATCTGCACCAATGGATTTACCCGGAAATT
>CAYGOW010000478.1:0-2985 GCA_964351425.1 uncultured Roseivirgaceae bacterium | reverse complement strand
AGAATAAAAAAGATATTCCCATGGTAATTGCCCGCTTCACATCCCCGTATAACATGGCAATTGGGGTTAACACTAAACTAATGGATGAACCAAGTAAAATGAGGATTAAGACGCCCAGGAAAAATAATAAAGATCCTGCTCCAGGTATTAATCCGAACCAGATATAGACACCCACCAACAAAAGCAACTTAATAGCAAAATTTGAAATAATCTGATAAAAACTGGTAAGTAATATCGCTTCCTGCGGGAAGTTAATCTTGGTAAACATTCCTTTTGATGAAATGATCGTGTTCATGGGAAGATTAATCGCATCTAAAAATACCTGCCAGAGAATGGTTCCTGTCAAAACAAAAGCGGGATAGGGTACCGCTGTATTTCCTACTGTGAAAACATTCTGGTCCTTTAAAAATATCCAGACCAAACCAGAGGCCAGAGGGGGAAGAAACGTCCACACGAACCCCAAAAGTGACTGACGGTACTGCGCTCTGATATTTCGTATTTATAACCTCCAGGCCAGGAACCTGCCTTCTTTAAATCCCTGAAAGATTTCCCGGATTAACTTGGTTGGGTTTGTTATAGAGGATTCAGGCGTGTATATCCTAATATGCTTGTCTTTTTTCATTAGCGCTTATTCCACGTAATAGCCTCCCTGCTTTTTATCACCCGACCCATAACCATAGCCATAGCCATACCCATATCCATATCCGTATCCCGGTCCTGTTTTCCTTATATCATTGAATAATAGACTAATTCGTTTCACGCGTCCCGACAGATACATTTCCTCTATGGTGCTCAAAACTTTAATTGGCGTATAATTCTGCCGCACCATAAAAATGCTGTGGCTGGCGTATTTGGCTAATACAAATGCATCGGTGACTAGCCCGACCGGAGGTGTATCCAAAATAACATACGCGTATTTGGCTTTAAGTTCATCCAATAACGCCCGCATCGTCTCACTCATCAGCAACTCACTGGGATTAGGAGGTACAGGACCTCCGCTCAAGAGGTCAAGATTGGGAATGCTTGTTTGCTGAACACAGTCTTCAAAGGGTAGAATGCCGGATAGTACCTCACTTAAGCCATGGGTATTTTCCAGTTCAAAATCGTCATACAATTTCGGTCTTCGCATATCGGCACCAATAATCAATGTTTTCTTCCCGGAGGCCGCAAACACGGACCCTAGATTGATAGTAGTGAAACTTTTACCCTCGCCGGAAATGGAGGAGGTTATCATGAATATCTTGTGATCCTTCGCCTCCGTAAAAAAATTCAAATTGGATCGAAGGGTCCTGAATGCTTCCGCTACCGGAGATCGCGGCTTATCCCGAAAGATCAGGTTGGTGTTATATATATTATGTCCGATTCCACCAATTAAAGGTATACTGGAAACCCGCTCAACATCTTCCCGGGATTGAACCCTGTTGTTCAACCCTTCCATCAGAAAAAATATCAGAAAAGGAATTAAAACTCCACCCCCCACAGCAGCTCCATAAACAACAAGGGGGTCCGGAACAACATCCGCACGAAGCAAATAAGGCTCATTGACCCAAACGATATCGGTCGGTGTGGAGGCTTTACTTATCTCCGCCTCAGCACGTTTCTGTTGCAAAAAAGTATATAGACTTTCGCGGAGTTTATAATTCCGTTGAATATCCACTAATTCCTGCTGCATACCCGGCAATGCGTATAATTCCTCCTCCAACAATTTGATTTGGTCGTTTATGAACCTACGAGTAATTTGCTGGGCTTCCTGGTAATTATTGAGCGCCTCTGTAATTTCAGATTTGAGCTGTGGAATTCCTTTGCGCTGATCAATGTACAATGGGTTCTCACCAAGAGTCTCATCTCCACCTTCGCGTATAAGTTTTGATTTGAGCCAACGCTCGTCGGAGTGATAAGGTCACCTTGAAGCCCTTCAACCTTTAATGATTCTTTCAGGTATTTAAAGTACTCATCCTGAATTTCCATCTGAAGCAAACGATTATCCAGCTCATTTAACTGATCATACTCCTTCTTGGCCTCTGCCCCGACATCTATGATTAAATTCTCCCGCTTGAATTCCAGGATATCATTCTCAAACTTCGTTAACGAATCATACATTATCTGTAACTGCCTGTCCAAAAATTCCACGGATTTTCGGGCTACCTCACTTTTCTTTTCGGCATCATACTGGGCATAAATGTCTTTAAACATATTCAGGTAATCAGTTTCCTTTTCTTTATCAGTACCTGTTATGGTCAGATTAACAACTGATGCACCCTGAGCAGCCCATGATGCCCTAAGCTTATCGGCGTATAAACTACCCACTGTAAAAGTCGATGAAAAGGATACCCTGAGCTTATTATTAATAAAACCGCCGGGAATTGGTTTGTCCTTTCTTACTAAAAATGGCTGTTTTCCAATCATTATTGTATCCCCAACGGCATATTCGGCCGCATCATTAGGCATGTTATTCCCTTGTTCATACAAACTAATTCGGTAATGATCCTGATCCGTCACCATGAATGAGAGAGGCCTGCGCCAAGTTCCATTTTCGTTGACGGAATCGCCCACAATATACAGGGAAAATGGGGTCGGGTAAAACTCCTCGCCTTTAACATCCCCTTCTTTGATGAACGTTATGCCGAGGTTGAGTGCCTTAACCACTTCTTCATTCAATGGATAGGACCGAATAATGTATATCTCATTTGTATAATTTCTGTAGGGATTAACCAGGGCATTATTGTAGAGGATTTTAGCTCCTGCTCCTTCTTCACTTTCATTAATCAAAAGGGAAGCACGAATGGTATACAAGACCTGTGATTGGTAACGCTGAATAAGAATGGCAACGGTCAATCCAATGGTCAAAAAGATCACAAAGAAATACCAATACTTCTTGGACCTGCCAAGAACACGCATGTAGTTGATCGAAATCCCCGTACCCGCTTTTGTTTTGGGGCCCTGATCCAGCTCATCAAAATCATCAAATTTATCTTGCATACCTAT
>CAYGOW010000477.1:0-2989 GCA_964351425.1 uncultured Roseivirgaceae bacterium | reverse complement strand
CAATCGAATAGGTTAGCTGGTTCAGTTCGGTATCCAGTTTCCCTACCACAAAAGGGATAAGAAAATTTGCGCGAACAGAATCAGTCTCAATATCATTCGCGTTTATGGCCATATTCTCGACCGAACCAAAAAAAGTTGTATCCGCGTGGGTCTTGTACAGGGTAACTTTCCCCCGGCTAATAGAAAAATTTCTGACCGAAGCAGAGGAAATAATATCACCAAACATACCTGATAATCCTTGGCGTACATCTTTTTGACGAGTTGTGTCATCATGCAAAAACACCTCAAATTCAGGTGAATCAAATAGCAACTCATCTATACTGAGGGTTCCGGATAGCAGGTTCAAAAAGGAAACCCCCTCCATCTTTGCCTGGGCTACTTTTCCCCTTACGGTCGAGCGTTGTTCTCCCGAATTCACCCTTGGCGTTAAGGTGACATTCTCCAGGTCAATACCGTCAAATGTATAATCTATCGAAGCGGATGAATAGGCTATGTCGTAATAGCGATCTTCGTTGCCATTGAGTATGTGCTCAAATCGCGATTGCAAATAGAATTTCACTCCCGTAACAAGGATGAAAACGGCAAGCAATAGAAGTAAGGTCTTTTTTATATAAGGCTTCATTCATCCGGCAACTTAGACATACCTTCTTGTTCAGGCAATCCTGGAGAATGAAGTTACAATTCGTCGACCATAATAAAAACTGCTTCTGAAATGACTCTACCAAAAAAATTGATCGGGGTTAATCTTTTTCAGTCCCGATAAAGGCATTGTATTCATCATTCATTACCCGGTCCGTGGTGACAATTGTAAAATAGCGTCGAATTAGTTTACCCAGGACAGCAGCAATAGCTCCGGATTGACCGATAAAATCACCTCCTGCATACTGATATAATTCATAGTCAACAATTGATATCACCGGATCACCAGGAAATAATGCCTTGTTCACAGTATTCAACGCCAGTGCCGACTCCAATCCATCACGTTTATATGCCTTATAGGTCCAGGTTTGAATTATCGGACGGGTAACATAATACGCCCCTTCTTTCTGAAGTTCCTGCAATTTGTTTGTGGCACCCTCCGTTTTCCCCTGTACCATGAGTTCGTAGATACTAGATTCACCGGGCGCTGTTTGATGAAGTGGAAATTCGGTCGTATTCATCTTCAGAAGAAGCGTACCGGTCGTGTCAATGATAAGTTCCATGTCATACCTTGAGCTGTAATAGACCGAATCCCGCTCATAGATATACCCCTCTCCCATCCCATCGACATGAATTTTGACCGTATCATTCTCCGGGAAAATACGCATATTCCTAAGAGGATTGAAGACAAATGATCCCTCGGCTTCAGGCAATGAACTTACTACATGTCCGCGACTGGATGGATCAATTGACGATTGGAATATTGAATCCAATGCCAAATCCCTAATGAACCCGTCTTGAAACGGATTATCACTAAACTCCCAATCAGGGGTAATTTCTTCGCGTGGATCGCCTGCAAAGGAGTGAAGGGAATAAATATTTGGTAACAGAAGGGTCATTTTGGAATGCGGTAAGGTGAAGAACGTGGGATCAGACGTGGTACTCGCACGATCCATGGGTGCCTCTCCGACCTGAATAGCCTCGGTAGACATTTCCATTTCACTGGTAAGGCTGATGGCCGCAGATCCTGTGCCCCGGTTTGTCAGGAGAAATAATTTGCCATATGCATTCAGCCAGTTTCTTTCTTGTATTTCATCCAACAAGGTGACATGGTTCTGACTATCCCCGCCTGGATTATCGCGAATATCTATAATAAACTTATCGGGGTGCTTGCTATCTATTTCTTCAAAAAGTGATTGCCAGAAGGTTTCAATATCACCTTGTGATTCGCTTCTACGGTATCGTAAATAAACTGCATTCTCCGGCTCCAGAAACGTATACCAATAAAACCGCTCAGGCTGCTGCTCTCGTAAAGGCAGATCAGTTTCAGCATATTTACTTGACAACCGTTTGTAATCCGAAAGGGCACCTATCCCATCCGCCGGAATTGCTGTAAAGACGAGCTCTTTCTGTTCGCCCGACGAATTTTCCACCAACATGGATACCTCCCCGGCAGTGTTAATTATTCCTTCATGCTGAAGTACGACAGGAATGGAGGTGAATAACCGGATGAAGTATGCCTGACCGGAGGGATTAGGCGCGTTGGCATACGCATTGAGTTTCTCATATACCTTTTGACTGGAATATTCACCTAAACGGATTACCCGTGATCCCAGCCATTTATCGTCATCAACCCGGGCGTTGATCAGATAAAATGAACTGTCATACCATTCGAGTCGATAGGGAAATGTTTTTTCATCCAGATTTTGATAATTGTATACGATGGAATGTGGGTCACGCAAGCCGGCAATACGCTTTACCACATCAATCCGGAAGGAATCCAAGATGTAAGACTCATCGGATTCAACCCGATTCCGCCATTCCTCCATACCCTTAGTGTATTCATTCAGGTCTGTAAAGTGCCCCAAATTGGCAAAATCATGCCTCAGCAAATAGTCCATCCGATCAATATCCTCCATCATTTTCTCCTTGTCGCTCAGGAAGGCAGCACGACTGACCTCGAATAATTTATTAACCCCGATCGGCACAACGATTAACAGCAGGAGAATGATCAGAACAAGGAATATCCGTTCGAAAATTTTGATGGCGCGGCGCATGGTTTGTTGGGCATCCGGGGTTTTGACTTCGATGGAAAGACGATCATGATCCGGATATGTTACACCCTACAAATAAAATGGTTGCAATCTCAGGACTGCAACCATCTATTACGCTTTAAAAAGTACACAGCAGAAATGCTGCTGCAAGGGTAATTTAAAGCTTACCGCATGCTTACAGGCTGCTTCGGTACCGGCAAAAAGGTGTTTACCAGGTGCACCATCAGTCCTTGTCCATCCTGCAGATCATCATTCTTGTACACAAAATAAACATCATGCTTACCCTGTGTTGGCGT